>NZRL01000122.1 GCA_002696205.1 Rhodospirillaceae bacterium
GCATCGAACGCCTGCCCATGCCGACCATCTGCGTGGTCGAAGGCTGGGCCGTCGGCGGCGGCATGGCCATCGCCAATGCCTGCGATTTCCGCATTGCGACCACCGGCGCGCGTTTCGGTGTGCCGATCGCCCGGACGCTGGGCAACTGTTTGTCGGCGCAGAACCTGCGCGCCCTGACGGAAACCCTGGGTCTGCCCATGGTCAAACGCATGCTGATGCTGGCGGAAATGCCCGAGGCCGAGGAACTTTTGGGCCACGGCTATCTTCTGGCCGTCGCCGAAGCCGACGGCATCGACGCCTTGCAGGACGAAATCGTCGGCAAGCTGCTGGGGCATGCGCCGGTCACCATGCAGGTCACCAAGGAAGCCTTGCGCCGCCTGGGCACGGACCTCAATCCCGACGACCGCGACCTGATCCACCGCGCCTACGGCAGCCGCGATTTCAAGCATGGCGTCGAAAGCTTCGTCGCCAAGCAGAAACCGGACTGGCAGGGCAACTGATCGCCGCTACTGCGGGGCCGCGAAAAATTCGAAGCGCAGCCCGCCCGGAATAATGCAGAGAAAATGCCGCGCCGGGGATTCCGGCCGGGGCGGGCAAGGCGCGCATTCGATATCGACGCCGGGCCAGGTGCTGACCCGGTCGAAAACGCTGTCCAGCGCGTCGAAATCCGCGACCTTCAGGGCAAGGTGGTGCAGGCCGATGTTCTTGCGCCGGTCGAACGGCGTCGCGGTTTCCGGGTTCTCCGCCTGCCATAGGGTCAACATCACCGTTCCGTCGGAAACGAAGACCGCCGGATAGTCGGGAACCTCCCCGACCTGTTGAAAACCAAGGGCATCCATCAGGAACGATTTCGTCGGGCCGAGGTCGGGAACGGTCAGGCCGATGTGATGTGCGCCGAGAGTCAGCGGGGTAGGGTCGGTCATGGCGGGTCTCCAAGGTAATATAGAACGATCTGTCTATTATCTTGAAACCGGGTCTCACGGCAACAACCCGGGGGTCGTGATCGCGGGATTGTGACGGGGGGCTCGGCGGGACCGGGGCCAAAGGGCCCGGCGCGGATGGTGGGCGCGTCAGTGCGGGAAACGCTTGCGCAGCTCCGCAACCTGTTCCGGGCTGAGGAAATTGGTCTCCTCGCCGCGCAGCATCAGATAGAGCTTGGAGGTTTCCTCCAGCTCTTCCGTCGCATAGACCGCGTCGGCCAGGGTCTTGCCTGCGACGACGGGCCCATGGTTGGCGAGCAGCACCGCGTGGTGTTTCGAGGCCGCTTCCCGCACGGCGGCGGCCAGGTCCAGGCTGCCCGGCGGAAAGAACGGGATCAGCGGCAGGATGCCGACCTTCATCACGTAGTAGGCCGTGATCGGCGGCAGGACGTTCTTGGGATCGATTTCCTTCAGGCAACTGACGGCGACCGAATGGGTCGAATGCAGGTGCACGATGGCCTGGGCCGTCGGGCGTTCCTCATAGACCGCCATATGCAGGAATGTCTCGATCGTCGGCTTGTCGCCCGAAAGACGATTGCCGTCCTTGTCCAGCTTGGACATTTTCTCCGGATCCAGTCGGCCCAGGCAGGAACCGGACGGGGTGACGACCCATCCGCCGTCTTCCGTCCGCACACTGATATTGCCGGACGATGCATAGGTCATCCCCCGGTCGAACAGCGATTTTCCCAGAACCGCGATCTCGTCGCGAAGTTTGTTTTCCGGCGTCATGCCCCATTCCGTTCATCAAGCATGGCGAGCGCTTTCTCGAAAAAGTCTTCGGCCCCGAAGTTGCCGGATTTCAGCGTCAGCGCCAGCGGTTCTTCCCCCGCGCTGCCCAGGGTCAGGCTTTCGGTCCAGGGCACGCCCGGGTCGATCTCCGGGCCGATGCGCATGGCCTGCACGCCCAGCGCCTGAACCACGGCGCCGGAGGTTTCGCCCCCGGCGACGACGAAACGCCGCACGCCGCCGTCGCGCAGGTTGCGGGCGAGGCGGCCGAAGAACCGTTCGACCGTATCCCCCGCCTGATTGCGCCCCAGTCGGGATTGCACGCGCTGCACCGTATCGGGGTCGGCGGTGGAATAGATCATCTGCGGCCCTGAATTCAGCCCGGCCAGAACCGCGTCGGCGACGCTGCGGGCGGCATCCGTCACGTCTTCAAGCGACAGCGGGTCGACCTGATGGCTGGGCCAGAGCTTGCGGGCGCGGGAAACCTGGCCCCGCGTCGCCTGGGAACAACTCCCGGCGATCACCACGGCGGGGCCGGAGACGGCGGGCAGTTCTGCCGGGGCGGGGGCGCCCAACTGGCCCTGACGGCGATAGTTTTCCGGCAGGCCCAAGGCGATGCCCGATCCGCCGGTGACCAGCGGATGGTCGGCGACGGCGCGGCCGATCACGCCCAGGTCGGCATCGTCCAGAGCATCGACGATGGCGTAGCGGTGCCCGCCTTGTTTGAGGGCGCCGAAAGCGGCGGAGACGGCGTCCGATCCCTGGCGCACGATCTTATGTTCGACCAGTCCCACCAGTTCGTCCGTCTGGCGCGACAGCACGCGGACCAGATTGGCGTCGCGCATGGGGGTGAGGGGATGGTCCTTGAGGCTGGATTCCGACAGCAACACGTCGCCGACGAACAGATAACCCTTGTAGATCGTCCGCCCCGTGGTTGGAAAAGCCGGGCAGGCGATGGCGAAGTCGGTATGCAGCGCCTCGGCCAGGGAATCGGCGACGGGGCCGATATTGCCGACGTCCGTGGAATCGAAGGTCGAACAGTATTTGAAGAAGATCTGCTTGGCGCCCAGGCCCTTCAGCCAGGACAGGGCGGCGAGCGATTCCTTGACCGCTTCGTGCACCGGGCAGGTGCGGGATTTCAGGGCGACGACCACGGCCTCCGCATCGGCCAGATCGCGCAGGCCGGCGCCGCTGGGCACGCCGTTCACCTGCACCGTGCGCATGCCGTTCTTGACCAGGGTATTGGCCAGATCGGTGGCGCCGGTGAAATCGTCGGCGATGCATCCCAAAACGATGGACATGGGGTGGGTCTCCTCAAGGCGGGGTGCCTGTTCGGGCGGCCCCTCGGTCTTTGTCTTTGCGTGCCGTTATACCGCTTAAATCCCGCAAACGCACGCCCGGGCGGGCCCGTGGGTGGTGGTGGATCAGGCCTGAACGTTCGGCATCATCATGGCCAGCGCCGCCCCGCCCAGGGCCAGGACCGACAGAACCGCGATGGCCATGGTCACGCCGAAGCCCATGAGAAAGCCGACGAAGGCGCCGGTGAGCAGCAGAAGCACGCCGATCACCGTATTGCTGAGCGCGACATACTCGGCCTTGCGGTCGCCGCCGGCCAGATCGACCACATGGGTCTTGCGGCCGATCCGCACCCCGGCATGGGCAATGCCCAGAACGAACAGGATCGCGGCGTAAAAGGCGATGTGTTCACCCGCCGACGGCAAAGTGGCGAGGGCCCAGACGACGCCCAGGCCGAGCGCCCCCGCGATTGTCGCTGCCAGCGCCATGGTGGCGCGGGACGACCGGTCGGCGAAGATGCCCCAGAACGACGCGCTGACCGCCGAGGCCAGGCCCGAAGCGATCATCAGCCAGCCGAGGCCGTCCAGCGTCACGCCCGTCCGTTGCTGCGCCAGGGTCACGTATAGGGGCGCGACCAGGGCCGTCGAAATCATCAGGGCGCGCGCCGCGATGAACAACTGCAAGTCGCGGTCGCGGGCCAGCAGGCGCATCTGATCCGCGACCAGATCGCTCATCGACCGGCCGCCGTCCGTCGCGCCGGGGTATTCGACCGTCCGCATGAAGGCGGCGGCGGCCACCAGCCAGCAGGCCCCGGCGGCACCGATCAGGGCATAGAGCAGCCACTCCGGCCGGGTGCCTTCGGGGCTGAGCATCAAGTAGGCGCCGACGGCGCCCGCCGTCAGGCCCGACAGGGTCGCGGCCTGGCCGCTGACCCGTCCCCGGCGGCCCTTGGAAACGGTCTTGCCGAGAACGTCCTTGGCGGCGATGGAGGCGACGCCCCGGGCCAGACTGAACAGGGTCAGCAGGGCGATGATCGCCCAACCCGCCGCCGTGCCGGTCATGCCGCCCAACGCCAGACCCGCCATGGCGAGGATGCAGGCCCCCTGGGCGAGGGACGCCCCGGCCCAGAATCCCTTGCGGATCGGCACACGGCGGATCACGCCGCCGACCAGAATCTGCGGCAGCAGGGCCAGGGATTCCCGGATCGGCACCAACAGGCCGACGAAAAAGGCGGGCGCCCCGACGGCGCCCAAGAGCCAGGGCAGGACGACCTTGGAATCGGCAAGCGCATCACCGGTCTTGCTCAACGCCTGGGCCGTCGTCTGGGCGACGAAGTTGACGGGCTGTTCCTGGCATTGGGAATCCGGGATGTCCCGGCACAGACGCGCGTCTTCGTCTCCGGCGACGAAATCGTAGATCTGTCCCGCCAGCCGGGCGTCGATCGCTTCGGACATGGTCAGTCCTCGTCGTCCAGTCGGGCGAGATAGCGCGGGTTGCTTTCCGCCAGTTCGGCGCGGTTGACCGCGACGAGATGGGCGTGGGTGCCCACGGGCGCCGTGCCGTCGCGGATCAGGCGGACCAGTTCGCGGTTGAGGTCTTCGGCTGCGCCGGCTTGGTCCAACAGGGCGTGCAGGCCCGCCGCCTCGGCCCGGTCCGCGTCGTCGCCCACGTCGGCCTGGCGGTCGACGATGGCGCGGGCGTTGCGGATCATCGCGGCGACGTAGTTGGCGTTGGGGGCGTTTGGATCGGCGGTGGATTCCGTCGCTTCGGCGATCTCGATCAAAGCCTTTCCGCTGGGGTGCTTTCTCATGACGGGCCTCTGGTCATGGCGAGGATTTCGGCTTCCAGTTCCGGTACGACATGGGCGGTCAGCGCCAGTTCCAGGGAGGCTTCCTCGCCGGAAACGTGGCGCCAGGCCTGTTGCAGGGCGATCACCGCCCATCGGACATGGGCCATGACCTCCCAATAGGCGACGGCATCCGGCGGCGCCGCGCGGCCCGAGGCGGCGGTGTATCCGGCGATGAAGTCGTCCCGTGGGCCGAGGCCCCCGGCCTCCTGATCCCAGCGCCCGAAGCGCCAGCATTTGGCGAGGAACCAGCCGACGTCCTCCAGCGGGTCGGACCAGCCGGCGAATTCCCAATCGAGCGTCGCCGACAGGCGGGGGCCGTCCGGTGCCCGGTCGATCATCAGATTGCCCGTGCGGTAGTCGCGGTGGCAGAGCACGATCTCACCCGGGGCGGGGGCATGTTCGGCCAGCCAGGAAAGACCCCATTCGACCGCCGGGTGGGGGTCGGGCAGGGCATCCAGATAGGCGCGGTATTGCGTCACGGCGGTGCGCGCCGGATCGGCCGGGGGTGTTCCCAAAAAGCCCAGGTTCTCGCCCGCCGCCGTCGGCGTGATGGTATGAATGCGCGCAAGATCGGCGCCGATTTCGCGGACCAACGCCGCGTCCGGCGGCGATTTGATCAGGCGCCCGCCCCTGGCCTCGCCGGAGACCCGGTGCATGATGAAAAACGGGCCGCCCAGGATGCTCTCGTCCGTGCACAACACGCAGGGGGCGGGCACGGTCACGCCCGCCTTGTGCGCCGCTTTCAACAGGGCATATTCCTCGGCCCGCGAATGGCTGGTCGCCACCGCCGATGCGGCATCCCGGCGCAAGACCAGGTCGTGACGTCCCGGCCAGGGGCCGCCCGCGACGTCGATCTCCAGACGGTGGTTTTCCTGGATGGCGCCGCCGGACAGGCGTTCCGTGGCGAGGACCTGCGTTTCCGCCTGGGCCTCGTCGGTCAGCCAGGCGGCGAGGCGGGAGGTCTGCTCGGTCGTCAGGTTTCCGGCCATGCCCATGATCCGGGCCTCAGCCCCAGTGCCAGTAATCCAGGCCCTGCTCGCGGAACAATCCGGCCAGGACCATCATATGAACCTCGGACGCACCGTCGACCAGACGCGCCTGGCGGGCGTAGCGATAGATCCATTCCAGGATGGTGTCCTTGGAGTAGCCCTTGGCACCGCACAACTGGATCGCCGTATCGACGCATTTGTGCAGGGTATCGGCGACCTGGACCTTGGCGGTCGAAACCTCGGCCCTGGCCCGGCTGCCCTGATCCAACGTCCAGGCGGCGTGCATGGTCAGCATGCGGCCGATCTGGATTTCCTTGGCGGCCGAGCCCAGCAGCAGTTGCACGCTTTCCCGGTCGGCCAGACGGGTGCCGAAGGCTTCGCGTTCGGAAATGTATTCATCGGCGATCTCCAGCGACCGCTTGGCCAGACCCAACCAGCGCATGCAATGGGTCAGGCGGGCGGTGCCCAACCTGATCTGCACGCATTTCATACCTTCGCCGACTTCCATCAGGCGGTTTTCGTCGGGAATTTCCAGGCCGTCGAATTTCAGCTCGCAATGGCCGCCGTGTTCTTCCGGCCCCATGATCGGGATGCGGCGGACGATTTCCCAGCCCGGCTGGTCCTTGTGGAACAGGAAGGCCGTCAGATTGCGCCGCGCGTCGTCGGATGTGCGCGCCAGCAGAATGAAATGATCGGCGACGCCGGCCCCGGTGATGAACCATTTATGGCCGTGGACGACCCAGGTGTCGCCTTTCTTCTCGGCCCGGGTCTTCATCATCCCGGCGGGGTCGGAGCCCGCACCCGGCGCCGGTTCCGTCATGACGATGGAGGAACGCACGGTGCCGTCGATGATCGGCTGCAGCCATTTTTCCTTCTGCGCCTCGGTCGCGACCTTGTTCAGGACGAACATGTTGCCGTCGTCGGGGGCGGCGGCGTTGAACACCACCGGACCGAAGATGGATCGGTTCATTTCCTCGTAACAGGCAGCCATGCCGACCCGGTCGAAGGCGCGCCCGCCGCGCTCAGTCGGCATCGACAGCGACCACAGGCCCAACGATTTCGCCTTCTCACGCATCTTGTCGAGAAGGTCCAGGCGGATGTTCTCGTGATCGTCGAAACTGGCCGGATCGGATTCCAGCGGCAGAAGGTTGTCGGCGACGAAGCGGCGGATGGCCTGCCGGGTTTCGTCCACTTCCGGTGTCAGATTGAAATCCATATGGGCGATTTCCTGTCGTTTTGAGAAGGGTGAAAGATCATGACCAGCGGACGCCGGGCGGGGAGATTAGCAGATATGTCGAAAAATCCGTAACCAACCCAGGGAGTTCCGCAATTCGTTAATATTGTCAGGCTAGCATCAGGCAGGTGGCCTACTTATTGCTGACGTTAATGAAAAAGACTGCTCTTGGGGGCGGGGTCCACCCATAAAGGGATCACCGCCATGATGTTGCAAACCGAACAAGAAGCCAGAAAAACCCCACGGTCCGTCGTTCAGGGCGTTGTCGAAGTGAACGGCGTCGAAGTGAACGAGGGTACCCCGTGCCAAGGCGGCAAACTGCGCGACATGTCCGTCGGCGGCGCCGCGATCGTCTATCCCGACGGGGTCGAGCCAGAAGACAATGCCGTCGCGATCGACGATGAGATTCTGTTGATCATCCGCGGGCGCGCCCATATGCCGGGCCGCGTGGTTCGGTTGTTCGACGGCGGGTTCGCCGTGGAATTCGATTGGTCCATCAACGTCGACCGTGATCGGTTTCCCGATCTGAACCGGCGCTGATCCAACGCCCCGGCCAAAGCCGCCGGGCTCCGTTCTCTCCAATGTCATCGTCATTCATTGACCTGGGCCGGCGCGCCCCCGCCGAACCCGACCGTCGACATGTCGCGCAGGGGCCATCCGCCTTCGGCGACCGTTTCGTGGAAATGGGCGACGGCGGCGTTGAAGCCGGCCGGGTCTTCCAGGTTCAGCAAATGCCCCGACTTGGGCACCATCTCCATCCCCGCGCCCGGCATGGTGCGTTTCAGCCATAGATTGATATCCAACACGCCGTCGTCTTCGTCGCCGACCAGGAACAGGATGGGCGTGGTCAGCGCCGCCAGTTGATCGGCAAAGGTATAGAGCGACGGCCGCCCGCCGACGATATTGCGCAACACATGGGCCGCCCCGGTGACGTCGTGTTCCGCCAATTCGTCGCGGAATTTCTCCCAGGCCGGCAGGTCCTTGCGCTTGAGCTGCAGCCGCGTCGGCCCGTTGGCGAAATCGTCCGCCGGGAAGGTGCCGGCCGCCAGCATGGCGTCGGCCAGGCCCGCCGCTTCGTCACGGAAGGCCGGATTGATTTCGGGGTGCGAGCCCGATCCCCCGGAAGCCGCAGTCAGCGTGGCGACCCGGCCGGGATGGCGCAACGACAGCATCAGGCCCGTATACGCCCCCATCGAAAGGCCCACGACATGGGCCGTCTCGACCCCGGCGTCGTCCAGCACCGCCCGCGCGTCCTCGGCGACGATCTCGTAGCTATAGGCATCGGCATCGCCCGGAATGCCGGAGGGCAGGTAGCCCCGCGTCGCCGGGACCAGGCAGCGATGGGTGCGGGCGAAGGCCGCGACCTGGGGCTCCCAGCTTCGGGGGTCGCCGCCGTACTCGTGCAGAAACAGGATGGTTTCCCCCGGCCCCTTGGTCGGGCCTTTGTCCTGGTAATGGATCAGTGTGCCGTCATCGGCGGTTGCCTGAGCCATGATCGTTTCCTCCCGATGGTGCGGCCTTTCGCGGCCGTCTAAAGCGTATTGACCAGGTGCCCGCCGTCCACGGCGACGACCTCGCCGGTCATGAAGTCCGATGCGTCCGAGGACAGCAGGAGCAAAGCGCCGTCCAGGTCCTCTGGTTTGCCGAAGCGGCGCTGCGGTACCCGTTTCATCAACGCCTGACCCGGCTCGCTTTGCAGGAACGCACGATTCAGGTCCGTTTCGATGTACCCCGGCGCCATGGCGTTGACGCGGATGCCGTGGCGCGCCCATTCCAGGGCCAGCGACTTGGTCATCTGGCCCAATCCGGCCTTCGACACCGCATAAGGCAGCACGCCGCCCGCCTGGCGCAGGCTGAGAATCGAAGCGATATTCACGATGACCCCCGACCGTTTCGCGGCAACCATGTCCTTGGCGGCGCGTTGGGCCACGGTCCAGGCGCCGGTCAGGTTCGTCGCCATGACCTTGTTCCAGGTCTCCATGTCCAGTTCCAGCGCCTTGTCGGTCGAGGCGAGACCCGCATTGTTGATCAGCACCGTGACGGTGCCGAGCGCGCGCGCGGCGGTCTCGAAGGCGTCTTCGACCGAACTTTCGTCCGTTACGTCCATTTCCACGGCAAGCGCCTGGCCGCCGTCCTTGGTGATCTCGGCGACGAGGGTCTCCAACTTGTCCGTGCGCCGGGCACAGCAGGCGACGGCGGCGCCATGGGCCGCCAGGACACGGGCGAAATGGGCGCCCAGGCCGGACGACGCGCCGGTCACCAGGGCGACGCGGCCAGACAGTAGGTCTTGACGATAGGGGCTGGTCATCATGCGGTCTCCTTGCCGTCTTGCTGTTCGTTGGCGCGGTCGCGCAGGACGAATTTTTGAATCTTTCCGGTCGAGGTCTTGGGCAGGTCGCAGAAAACGACATGACGCGGCGCCTTGTAATGGGCCATGTGCTCGCGGCACCAATCGATCACCGCCTGGGCGTCGACGCGCCCGTCCGCGCCCGGCGTCAAGGTTACGAAGGCGCAAGGCGTTTCACCCCACTTGTCGTCGAATTTGGCGACCACGGCAGCCTCCATGATGTCGGGATGCTTGTAGAGGCATTCCTCGACCTCAAGCGACGAGATGTTCTCGCCGCCGGAGATGATGATGTCCTTCGACCGGTCCTTGATCTCGACATATCCATCCGGGTGCAGCACGGCAAGGTCGCCGGTGTGGAACCAGCCGCCTTTGAAGGCGGCCTCGGTCGCTTCCGGGTTCTTCAGATAGCCCTTCATGATGGTGTTTCCGCGCAGCATGATCTCGCCCATGGTCCGGCCGTCGGCGGGCACGGTTTCCATGGTCTCCGGGTTCATCACGGTCTGGTCGAAGACCGAGGGATAGCGCACCCCGGCGCGTGCGATCTTTTCCGCCTGGCCGTCCTTGTCCAGGCCGTCCCATGCGTCCTGCCAGGCGCAGAAGGTCGAGGGGCCGTAGGATTCCGTGAGGCCGTAAAGATGCGTCACGTTGAAACCCATGTTCTCCATCCCCGCGATCACGGCCGATGGCGGCGCGGCGCCGCCGGTGAAGACCTGCACCGGCTGGTCGAACGCCTGTTTCACCTCGGCCGGGGCGTGGATCAGCATGTTCAAGACGATCGGCGCGCCGCACATATGGGTCACGCCGTGTTCGGCGATCATCGGGAAGATCAGCGCCGGATCGACGCGGCGCAGGCAGACGTGGGTGCCCGCCACGGCGGTCAGCGACCAGGGATAGCTCCAGCCGTTGCAATGGAACATCGGTAGTGTCCAGAGATAGCGCGACCGGCGGTCGAGCTTGGAGACCAGCGCCCCCCCCATGGCCGTCACGAAGGCGCCGCGGTGATGGTAGACCACGCCCTTGGGGTTGCCGGTCGTGCCCGAGGTGTAGTTCAGCGAGATCGCCGCCCATTCGTCAGCCGGCGGATCGATGGGAAAGTCCGGGTCGCCGGTCGCGAGGAAGGCTTCGTAATCCATCTCGCCCAGCATCTCGCCCCGGGTGCCGCCTTGGGCCTCGGTCTGGTCGTCGTCGATGTCGATGACGGGAATCTTGCGGCCCAACTGCGCCAGCGCGTCCTTGATGACCGGCGCGTGTTCGCGGTCGGTGATCAGCAGCTTGCTTTCCGCGTGGTCCAGAATGAAGGCGATGGTCGCGGCGTCGAGCCGCGTGTTCAAGGCGTTCAGGACCGCCCCCGACATCGGCACGCCGAAATGGCATTCCAGAAGTTCCGGGGTATTGGCACCCATGACCGAGACGGCGTGCCCGGCGCCGATGCCGCGCGCCGCGAGGGCCCCGGCCAGACGGCGGCAGCGCAGCGCCATCTCGCCATAGGTGATGCGGCGCGGGCCATGAATGGCGGCGATTTGGTCGGGATAGACGGCGGCCGCCCAGGACAGGAAGCTCAGCGGCGTCTGCGGCTGATGGTTGGCGGGCGTCGGCCCCAGGTCACGTTCGAAGATATTGTCCGGCCCGCTCACGGGTTGCGGCCCTCCCAGGCTGATGGCGTTTGATCTTGTTGGACCAACAGATACCACCGGGTGGGCCGGGGCGCAAAGTCCGGGCCCGAATGTCGGGAAGAGGGCGTTTGTTGGATCGCGGGGGCGCCGGCCTAGCCGCAGGTGCCGCGCGGCGGGATTTCACCGCTTTCGACCCGATCGATCATGACGCTGTCGACGGGGGCACCTTCAAGGGTTTGATTGAAACGATGGCGCAAATGCTCGGGCAGGGTGCTGCGCCGGGCGGCGTCCAGGTCTTCCATCTCCGCGAACCGTGCGGCGACGTCGCGGGTGACGGTCGCGACCAGGCGCGGCGCCATTCGGCAGACATGGGACTTGTTCTCGTCGCCGGTTACCTTCAAGGAGATGGACAGAATGGCGATCGCGCCTTCGCCACGGCGCCGTTCCAACCCGTATCCGCCCAGGCGCACGGGTATCGAGTTCAAGCGTAGGGTTTGCGGAATGCCACCGCCCCCGCCGGTATCGAATTCTTCGTTCGTGATGATACCCGCCAATAGGACGGCACCGATCACGCCACCCGTCACGCCCCCGGCGACGGCTAGGCTTTTGGTCAAATTCACTTAAGACATCCTCGATCTTTGCCCTCCCTTCCCTCACAAAAGAGCCATGGCTTAATCGGTGGATCCGGTCGGTGTTTCGATTAATTGGTCAGCAGTCGATATAATCCCTGACTATTGATTGCGGCTTCGACCACACTGGTATCGACCAAGCCGCGCAAGACCATTGCCGCGCGATCGGGCGGGACATGGATCAGGCTGTCGTCGGGATCGGTCGCGTGATAGCCGTCGACCGCCATGCGGTAACGGCTGCGCTCGGTAATGACATAGAGCCCTGGATTGTCCTTCGACCGAAGGACGATTAGATCAGGCCCCGGCATAGGGGCGCGCCGCCATGCCATGTGCGGTCCGGGCGGATAGGTTTTGTCCGCTCTCGTCCGCGTCGACCTCGCCGTCCTGCTCCGGAGCCCGGCGATGCGCGGCAAGCGCCTGACGACGAAGGTCCTGCCGCTGCTTCTCTTGGTAGGCCTCGACCATTTGGGCCGGTGCCCGCAGGGCAATGATCAAGGCAGTGATGCTGATCGCAAAGGCGAGAAGGCTAAGAAAGATGCTCAACGGAGCCATCGGAGACATTCCTTTTATTTTCCGCCGCTGCTCACCCGTAGGTGGGCGGCTGGGGCAATTTGTCTTTATGTCAGTCCCGGGCGTTTCCGCTCCCTGGCGCCGAATGAATATTTTCGTATGCAGGTTTCGGCATATTGCAAATCATTCTTAATCACGGAACAGGGTGTGGCAACAGAAATTTATGCAAAATCGAACAAATTTATGCATTTAGGACTATGGGCATTGCTGCCACAGGATTTTTTCCCCTTGGTCGGGAAATACAAGTTGCCGTAAGTTGAATTCAGGGAGGGCGCGGCAGGCTATGAGTGGTAGCCCTGTCATGTATAAGGTCGTCCTCATTCCATGGAACTTTGGATCCCCATCACCGTCCTGGCGGCGTTTCTTCAGAATGCGCGCTCGGTTCTGCAGAAGCACCTGAAAGGGCGCCTTTCCACATTGGGCGCCGCCTATGTGCGGTTTCTCTACGCCTTGCCGTTTTCTCTCGTCTACCTTTGGGGTCTGAATACGGTCGGCGGCCTGGAAATGCCGTCGATTTCAGCCGAGTTCCTGATGTATTGCGTGTTGGGCGGGGCGAGCCAGATCATCTTCACGGCGCTGCTGCTGTATCTGTTCCAGTTCCGCAACTTCGCTGTCGGCACGACCTATTCCAAGACCGAGGTCTTTCAGGTCGCCATCCTGGGCTTTCTGATTTTGGGCGATACGGTGACCATGGCCGCCGCCGCCGCCATCGGCCTGGCCGGGTTCGGCGTGGTCGTCCTGTCGGCGGGGCAGACGAAGGTCTCGCTCGCGACTTTGGTCGCCGGGGTGACGGAAAAGCCGACTCTGATCGGTCTCGTCTGCGGCGCCTTCCTGGGGGCGTCGGTCGTGTTCTTCCGAGGGGCGGCGCTGTCGCTGCAATGGGAAAGCCTGGCGATGACGGCGGCCTTCACCTTGGCCGTCGCCTTGGTGATCCAGACGGTCTGCATGGGTGCCTATCTGGCCTGGAAGGAGCCCCAGACCCTGAAGGACGTGTTCGTCCATTGGCGATGGTCGTCGGCGGTGGGCGCCGTCGGCATGGCCGGTTCGATCGCCTGGTTCCTGGCCTTCACCATGCAGAACGCCGCCTACGTGCGGGCCTTGGGCCAAATCGAACTGGTCTTCACCTTCGTGGCCTCGATCTTCTTCTTCAAGGAGAAGGTCGCGAAGCTGGAAGTGGTCGGCATCGTACTGATCGTCGCGGCGATCCTGATCCTGATTCTCAGCCGCGCCTAAGCCTCGGCCATCCGGCGGGCGGCCGAACGACCTTAGTGAATGGTGTCGGCTTCCAGCTTGATGACCGAAACTCCCTTTTCGTCGGCGGCGCCCAGAAGTTTGGCCGTGAAATCGACCTTGGCGCCCGTCTTGACCTTTTCCAGGTCGTCGACGCTGATCGTCACGAACAGGTCCGGCCCCGGTTTTCCGTCGGCATCGACGAGCATGCCCGCCGCCGGCACGAAATCGTCTTCATGCCACTTGCGGGTCTCGACGACCGTGCCGGCCCATTTGACCAGCTTATTGTCGAGGCCGCCGATATAGGTCTTGAAGCTATCGGCGCCTTTGGCGAGTTCCAGAGCGGCTTCGCCGTAGGTCAGTTTGCTGGGCTCTTTTTCGCCGCAGGCGGCAAGTCCCAGAAAGACGGCCAGGGCGGCCGAAAGCATGATGGTCTTACGCATAAGATGACCCTCCATTGGGTTCGCCGCCGGCACATCCGGCGGCCCGAGGCGATGGGTTAGTTAAGCAAATGCGAATGCAAAATCCAGCAATTATGGTGCGCCGGAATCGCCGGTCGAATTGGTGCTCGAACCGTGTGTAATAAAAATGTCATATTCAATTTCGTGAGGGCGCGCGTATTCTTGGCCGCGTTCAAACGACATAAGGGGGCGAGAACATGGCTGGACCTAAACTCACGGATATCAACGGGATCGGTCCCGCTGCCGCGGCGGCGTTGACCAAGGGCGGTTTCAAGACGGTGGAGGCCGTGGCCTCGGCAACGCCGACGGCGTTGGCCGCCGTGCCGGGTTTCGGGCCCGCCCGCGCCAAGACCGTGATCGCCGCCGCCAAGGCAACGGCGAAAGCCGGTGGTCCGGCAAAGCCGCCGGCCCGCCGGGCCGCTGCCGCGCCGCGCGCGACGGCCGCCCGCAAACCCGCCACCCGGCGCCCGGCGGCCCGCGCGACCGCCGCCAAGGCGACGGCCAGCAAACCTGCGGCTAAGAAACCTGCAGCTAAAAAACCCGCGGCGAAAAAACCGGCGGCCAAACCCGCCGCCGCGAAGCCTGCCGCCGCCAAACCGGCGGCCAAGGCGGAAAAGCCGAAGGCCGAGAAGGCGAAGGCGACGAAGAAAAAGGCCGAGAAGAAATCGCCCAAGAAGGACGCGAAGAAGTCCAAGAAGACCGACAAGGCGAAAAAGGCCGACAAGGGCAAGAAGGCCGACAAGAAGAAGCCGGCGAAGAAAAAGGGCAAAAAGAAGTAGCCTGCCGCTCACCCGGTCCATCTGGCCTGTGTCGCAGGGCAGCCCCGGTCAGGGCTGGATGATGCCGCCGCCTCCGGGGCCATCGGCCCCTCCCGCCGTAGTCTGGAACACGCGGCCTTCGCCCTGCTGGGTGAGGGGCTGCTCCAATTCGACCTCGCCGCCGGCGATCCCATAGGGCAGGCAATAGATGACCGAGGCGTTTTCCCGGTGATCGAAATTGACGGCGACGGCGTCGCGCTCCTCGCCCGTCTCGGGGTGGGTGATCAGTACGTCGTAGGCGATGGCCGTGGCTCGGTAGTCGCCCGCCTTGGCCGACTTGGAGCAGGCGGCGGTCAACCGTTCGATCGCCTCGGCGGGCTCGATCCCGTCCTCGCCGGCCAGATGCAGAATCTCGCCGTCCGTGGTCATTGCCACGCCGAAGGGCGTCAACGCGCCCTGTTGCTTCAACACCAGTTGTGCGACGGCCAGCAGGCTGCCCATCACTTGTTTCACGTCTTCTTGTAAGGCCATGGTTATTCTCCCCCGGGCCGGCACATGGCCGGCCATTTAGGCACAGCGGGCGGGGCGGGTCAAAACGCGATCGGTTGTCCCGCCTTGACGTTCCAGGCGACGACCTCGGCCACAATGCCGCCCGCGTCCAACCGAAGGACCGACGCCGCACCGGTGGACATTTTGGCGCGGCCTTCGGATTGTGCCTTGGGCAGGCCGCCGGGAACCAGGTCGAGGAAATAGCGCAGGATACCGTTGGACGAACAGACCAGGGCGATGCCGTCTTCGGCCAAGCGCCCGGCCAGTTCGCGCGCAAGGGCCGCCGTCGCCTCGCGGACGGCGTCGGCATCCGGTGCCCAAGCCACCGTTTCCGAGGGCCAGCGGCTCTCCGTTTCCCAGGCCGCCAGTTCCCGCGCCGCGACCGGGCCGAAGCGATCGACGATCTCGGCGTCGCTCAGGCCGCCCCAGGCGCCGTAGTCGATTTCCGTCAGGCGGCTGTCGACCTCTGCCGTGCCCGCCACACCAAGGTCGCGCATGATGATTTCGATATGGCGGCGGGTCCGTTGCAGGGGGCCGGTCACCCAGAGGTCCGGCGTGATGCCCGCGTCCTTCAGGACGTCCGCCAACGCTGCCGCCTGGGCCTCGCCTTCGGGCGTCAGCGGCAGGTCTTCGTTGGCGCCGACGCGGACGGGCGTCTCGCCCGCCGCGAAGGTATTGCCGTGACGGACCAGCAGAAGCTTCATGAGCCGGCGATTTTCCCGCTGCCGTCGTAGGCGGTCAGCAATTCGCCCTCGCGGGCGATCAGGTCCTCGGCGGCGGCCTGATCGTCGGGGCTGTCGACCGACCAATGGGTGCGCCCGCTGTAGTCGACCGGAACGACGCGGATGGGGATGCCGTTTTCCAGCGCGCGAAGCTGTTCCAGCCCCTCGGTCCGCTCAAGCACGCCTTCCGGCAATCTGACCAGACCGGCCAGCGTTTCCCGCCGGTATCCGTAAATGCCGATATGGCGGCGGACCGGGGCCTCCGGTTTGCGCCGGAACGGGATCACGGCCTTGGAGAAATACAGTGCGTCGGATTTGGTATCGATGACGACGGTGGTGCCGCTGGCCGGATTGTCCTTCTTGTGCGCCTCCAACGCCGCCAACTGCGCATCGTCGAGGTCGACCGCGGGGGTCGCCATGCGCACGGCCGCATCATCGAAGGCGTCGGCCACGGCGGCGATCACCCAGGGCGGGGTCAAGACGGCGTCGCCTTGCAGGTTGATGACGACATCCGGCGGGCTGGCCATCGCGGCGGCGGCGGCATGGGCGCGCTCGGTCCCGTTGCGGCAATCCTCGGGCGTCATCACGGCCTCGGCGCCGAACGACCGCGCGGCCTCGGCGATCCGTTCGTCGTCCGTCGCGATGCAGACGCTGTCGACGCCACCCGCCGCCCGGGCTAAGGCCCAGACCCGTTGCACCATGGGCACGCCCGCGACGGCGGCCAGCGGTTTGCCGGGAAACCGGGTCGAGCCCCAACGGGCGGGAATGATCACGGCGGTCGTGCGGCCTGTGGCCATGGCGTTGTCTCCTCGCGCGGGGCCGGTCGGGTTGGCATCCCGATGGTGGTGCGCGTCGGATTTCTTTCTATGTCAGGCCCCGCCG
Organism: Rhodospirillaceae bacterium; assembly: GCA_002696205.1. Taxonomy (GTDB): domain Bacteria; phylum Pseudomonadota; class Alphaproteobacteria; order Rhodospirillales; family Casp-alpha2; genus UBA1479. Next base: position 16,836 of record NZRL01000122.1, read on the forward strand.
TCAAACAACCGCCGACGGCGCCGTGGTTCGGATATTTCGGAAGACGCATCGGGGCGGCGGGTCGTCATGCGCGCCGTTTTGCTGAATAGGTAAAATTTGATCAAAATTTTATTAAAATACAAATCAAATAAAGACAAAACATATAAGCAAATAATGAAATTGCACGACACCTAGACCAAAGTAATAATTGCTTATCTGGAGACGGCGTCGGGGCCTTTTAGGCATCGGAAAGTCGGGGTGGTAGATGAGTATTCTCAAAAACCTGGTCGCAGATGCGGTTGATGAAGTCCGCAGCGTGATTTCCCGGAATCTGGGAGAGCCCCTGACGATTGGCGCCGAGCCCCCCGACAGCCCGGCCGGCCAACAATCGGTCTCGGTGGCGTCGAATAGCCCGGAAACGTCTTTGGATGCTCCGCCATCCGGCCAGGGCGACGATGGCGAAAGCCGGATCGGGGTTTCGACCGACGCGGCCGATCCCTGGACGCCGACGTTTGACGCGGCGGAAGACGAACAACCGGTTTTGCCCGAAGGCGGAACCCCGGCCGGTGATCCGGCCGAAACGAAGGACACGGAATTCGCGCCCGTCAGCGCGTCCGGCGCCGGTACCGGCGACGACGGCGATGACGCGGAAGACGAAGCGGCGCTCGCTCTTCGCTCATCCAACGAAGAGCCCCGGCCCGGGGGCGGCGGACAGCTCCCCGGCACTGCCCAACCCGGGCCGGGAACCCTTCCTCCCGATCCTGATCCCGATCCCGCTGTCGATCCTGATCCCGCCCCTGATCCGGGCGTCGGGTTGAACCTGCTCGGCGGTCTCGATTGGGACATTCTGGCCGGCGGCGACGCGGCCGACGTCATCATGGGCGGCGGCGGGGCGGACGAGATTTCCGGCGGCGGCGGCGACGACCTGCTTTACGGCGCATCCGATACGACCCTGTCCTTCGACGAATGGGATGTGATTTCCGGCGGCGACGGCAACGACGTGATTTACGGCGGGCTGGGCGACGATATTCTTTCCGGCGGCGATGGCGACGATACGATCCATGGACAGAACCAGGACGACACCATCGACGGCGGTGCCGGCAGTGATGTGCTTGAGGGCGGGTTCGGCGACGATGTCGTGCGTGGCGGCGCCGGTGACGATCAGGTCACCGGAGGGTACGGCGACGATATCCTAGAAGGCGGCGACGGTAACGACGTCCTGAACGGTGCCCGCGACAACGATCTTTTGAACGGCGGCGGCGGGGATGACCTGTTGTTCGGCGGCGGGGGCGACGATGTCTACGTGGTCGACGGCTGGGCCCTGTTCGGCAACGACGTGATCGACGATACGGACGGTTTCGACGAATTGCGCTTCGAAGGCATGGATCCGTTCACCGAAGTCGCCCAGGTCGTCCGCGACGGGGCCGATCTGGTCTTTACCTTTTCGGCGGGCGGCAGCCTGCGCATCACCGATTTCTACGGCACGGGTGCGATCGAGAAAATCACCTATCTGGGCGTCATCTATCCGACCAACGGCGACGCCGCGACGCCCAAGACCTTCGCCGAATTCGTCACGGCCTCCGACGATATGATCCTGGAAGGAACCGCCGGCGCCGACGATCTTGCGGGCGATGCGGGCAACGATCTGATTTCCGGCTTCGGCGGCGACGACAAACTGACGGGAAACGGCGGTGCGGACACTCTGGAAGGCGGCGGTGGCGCGGATGAGCTGTCCGGCGGCGACGGCGACGACCTGCTTTACGGCGCCGCCGACGGCTCCAGCTCCGGCGACAAGGCCGACGTGATCGACGGCGGTGCGGGCAACGACCAAGCCTGGGGCGCCTCCGGCGACGATATTATTTCGGGCGGCGCCGGGAACGATGCGCTTTATGGCGGGTTCGGCAACGACGTAATCGACGGCGGTGACGGAAACGACGTGATCGAAGGCGGCTTCGACAACGACGTGCTGACCGGCGGTGCCGGGGCGGATCATATTTCCGGTGGCTACGACGACGATACCTTGATCGGCGGCGACGGCGACGACGTGTTGTTGGGCGAACGCGACAACGACACCTTGACCGGCGGGGCCGGAAACGACGACCTGCAGGGCGGCGAAGGCGACGACGTATATGTCGTCGATGCGTCGTCGCTCGCGGGCCAAGACGTGATTTCGGACGCGGCTGGACTGGACAGCCTCGTTTTCGACGGCGTCGATCCGATGGCGCGGGTCTCCCTGGTGACGCGCGACGGCGACGATCTGGTCCTTGATTTCGATGCGGGCGGCAGCCTGCGCATTTCTCAGTTCTATGGCGACGGCACGGTGGAAAAGATCGTCTCCGGCGGGGTGATCTACGCGACCACCGGTGATGCCGCCGTTCCCGTCAGCTTCGCGGACTTCCTGGCGTCCACCGACGACGTGATCCTGGACGGATCGGACGGCGCGGACAACCTTGTGGGCGGGATCGGCAACGACCGCATCACCGGGTTCGAAGGCGACGACATTCTGTCCGGCGGCGGCGGGATCGACCTGATCATGGGCGGCGGCCATGCCGACGTGATCGACGGTGGCGACGGCGATGACGAGCTTTGGGGGGCCAGCGACACCTCCACGTCCTGGGACGGCGCCGATACCATCCACGGCGGCGGCGGCGCGGATCGCATCTTCGGCGGTCTCGGCGACGACCTGCTTTGGGGCGACGACGGCGACGATGAAATCGACGGCGGCTCCGGCGATGATCAGATGTCCGGCGGCGCCGGGAACGATAACCTGATCGGCGGCATCGGCGCCGACGTGATCGACGGCGGCGATGGCGACGACGTATTGGACGGCGGCTTTCACAACGACGATCTGTCCGGCGGCGCCGGAAACGACATTCTGACCGGTGGGCGCAACCACGACCGTTTGGACGGCGGCGTCGGCAACGATTCCTTGGACGGCGGCCTGGGCGACGACGTCTTCGTCATGCGCCGGGGCGGCGGCCAGGACCATATCGCCGATTTCACGGCGCTCGGCGCGGGCGCCGCCTATGCCGACAAGATCGACCTTACGGACTTCGGCTTCGCCGGGTTCGACAGTCTGGTCAAGAGCGAGATTGCGGGGAGCACCGTTCTCGACCTGGGTGGCGGCGACACGTTGACGCTGGACGGCGTCTCGGTCGCCGATCTCACCGCAGACGACTTTCAATTCTAGTCATTGATCCCGGTTCACCGCCGGAAGGACCCTGAAAGGCCCGACCATGACCCGCTCCCCCCTTCCCGAGACATTGGACGCCCCGGCTGCGTCCGCGACCACCGACAGCGGACGCGCATCGAACGGCACCTCCGGCCCCACCCAAGGCGCCGCCGACGCTGTGATGCGGGCGAGCCGGCGGTGCCTGCCGCATCTCGCGGGGTTTTCCCTGGCCATCAATATTCTCGCCCTGGCCCTGCCGTTGTTCGTGCTGCAGGTTTTCGACCGGGTGTTGACCAGCCATAGCATGGCGACGCTTTGGGCGCTGGCTGCCGGTTGCGTCGGCGCACTCGCGGTCATGGCGGCGCTCGACCTTGTCCGGGGCCGCATCCTGGCCCGCGCCGGGCAAGGGTTGGAACGGGACCTGGCGCCGGGCATCGTCGCCTTGGGCCGGACGGACGGCCTGGCCGACCTTGCCCGCCTGCGGGCCTTCGTCGCGGGCCCGGCCATGGCCGCGTTGATGGACCTGCCCTGGACGCCGCTGTTCATCGCCGTCGCCTTCGTCGTGCATCCGGCCGTCGGCTGGATCGCCCTGGGCGGGGCATTGACCCTGTTGGTCTTGGCCTGGGTCGCGGAAGTTCATGGGCGCGGATATGAAATCGCCGCCGGCCCGGCCGAAGCCGAGGCCCGCCACTTGGCTGAAGCCGCCGCCGCCTGCCGCCGCGCCGGCGCGCTGAATCCGGCCGCCGGACTGGCCGGGAAATGGGGCCAAGTGCAGGATCGCGCCTGGCGCGCGCGCCTCAATGGGGCCGACCGGGGCGGCGCCTATGCCGTGTTCGCCAAGTTCACCCGCCTGGGCTTGCAGGTTCTCGTGATCTCCGTCGCCGCCGTCCTGGCGGTGGGCGGCGAGATCACCGCCGGCGGCATGATCGCGGCATTGGTGCTGCTGGGCAGGGCCCTGGCCCCTTACGAGCGGGCGCAGGAATTGTGGCGCGGCGCCATCGCGGCGCGGGTGTCGCTTGCCCGCCTGACGAAGTTGCCGCCCGTGGCGACGCCGTCGCGTGATCTTGTCCTGGCGCCTGAGGAAGAGATTGTTCTCGATGTGCGCAACCTGGTCTGCATGCCCGACGGCGCGGTCGAGCCGCTGTTCGCCGGGGTGCGGTTCAAGGCGCGGGGCGGGGACATGATCGGGGTCACCGGTCCGTCGGGTGCCGGAAAATCGGTCTTGCTCGGCCTGCTGGCCGGGCGGGCGATGCCCGACCGGGGGCGCGTGATGATCGCGGGGCAAGATGCGCTGACCGGCGACGGGCGTCGCTTGGACATGGAGATGGGATATCTCGCGCAATCGCCGGTCCTGCTGCCCGGTACGGTGGTGGAGAACATCACCGGGTTCGCGGCGGACGGCGAATACGATCTGTCGCAGGTCGCCGAGGCAGCCCGCCTGGCCGGGGCGGATCGCGACATTCGGGGCCTGATCCACGGATACGACACGCGGATCGGTCCGGGCGGGCTGGATGTGCCGGCGGGCCTGGCCCAGCGCATTGCCATTGCCCGCGCGCTGATCGGACGGCCGCGCCTGATCCTGTTGGACGAGCCTTATACCCATCTCGACAACGCCGGGGTCGAAGCGCTGATCGCCGCCCTGGACGATCTGCGCCGCGACGGCGCGGTGGTGGTGATCGTCGCCCAACGTCCCAGCGTTCTGGTCCATTGCTCGCGGGTTCTGGTCGTCGACGGCGGTCGGGCACGGATCATCGACCGCCGCCGCAAGGCCGATCTGCGGGTGCTCAGCAATCCGCCCACCGAAGCCGCCTCCGCCGAGGTCGCCGAATTCAAGGCTGGCCCCGCCAAACCCCGCAAGAAATCCGGAGCACGGAAATGAACGCCAAGGTGCATGACATTCTGACCGCCGCCCGCCGCCGTTTCTCCGAGGTGATGGATCGGATGCCCAAGCCAGATGCGCTTTGGCGGCGTATCCGGGGACAGGGCGCCGAGGCCACGCCCCTGGATCGTCAGATCACCCGGCTGCATCGCCTGGGCTGGGCCATGGTCGCGGTTTTCCTGGTCGGCGGCGGCGTTTGGGCGGCGACGGCGCGCCTTGAAGGGGCGGCCATCGCGTTGGGCACCGTCGGGGTCGAGAGCAACCGCAAGTCCGTCTCTCACCTGGAAGGCGGCATCGTCCGTGACATTCTGGTCGCCGAGGGCGATCGCGTGGTCCGGGGGCAGGCGCTGGTCCATCTGGACGATACCATGGCGCGGGCGACGCTGGACCTGTTGATGGTCCGCCGCGACGGCCTGCTGGCCAAGCGGGCGCGGCTGACCGCCGAACGCGGCGACGAGATCGCCATCGCCTTTCCATCTGAGCTATTGGACCGCGCGGGCGAGCCGGCGGTCGCCGACCTGTTGGACGGCGAGATGCGGGTGATGGATTCCCGCCGCGCCAATTTGGACCGCCAGGACGCCGTGCTGACCGAGCGCCTGGCCAAGCACCAGCAGGAAATTACCGGCCTTCGCGCCAAGCTGGCGGCGGCCCGGGAAAGCCTGGTCCTTCTGCGCGAGGAGCGGGGGATGATGAACTCCTTGTTCGAAAAAGGCCTGACGACCAAGAACCGGGTCCTGGCCATCAAACGCCGCGCCGTCGATGCGGAAGGCGAGATCGGCGATATCCAGGCGCGCATCGCGCGCGCCGGTGAAGCGATCAGCGAGATCGAGATGCAGCGCGTCCTCAACCGCGACAGTCAGGCCAAGCAGGTCGTCCAGGACCTGCAGGAGACCAAGGAACGCCTGGCCGAGGTCACGGAGAAAGTCCGCGCGGCCCGCGACATCCTGGCCCGCACGGCGATCCGCGCCCCGGCCTCGGGCCTGGTCGTGGGGATGCGCCTGCATACGGCGGGCGGGGTCATCAAACCGGGTCAGCCGGTGTTGGACCTGATCCCCGACGGCGACCGCACGGTGGTCGACCTGCGGATCGATCCCAAGGACGTGGATGCCGTCTATCCCGGCATGCCCGCACGCATGCGCCTGACGGCCTTCAACGCCCGGACGACACCGCTGATTACGGGCCGGGTCACGCGGGTCTCCGCCGACCGCATGGTCGATCCGCAGACGGGGGCGATCTATTTCACCGGCCGGGTCGTGCCGAACCTGCCGATCGCGGAAAACGGGGTCGAAAAAAGCGAAGACCTCGTCCGGCCGGCCCTGAAACCGGGCATGCAGGCCGAGGTCTTCCTCGTCACCGCCGAGCGTTCGGTGCTCGATTATCTGCTCGACCCGCTGGTCCGGGCGGTCGATAGGGCCGGGCGGGAGCTTTGAGTTATCGGAACGGGTCGGCTTGTTCGTTGGTTAGGTGATCTACCACTCGTGTCGCAGGGTCGCCGTCACGGTTCTGCGGGCCCCGAAGAAGCACACGCCATCGCATGCGGCGACGTAGGACTTGTCCAGCAGGTTCACGGCATTGATTTCCAGTTTCGTGCCGCTGAGTTGGGATGCGAGCGAGCCTAAGTCGAAGCCCAACGAGGCGTCGAATACGGTGGAACTCTTTACTTTGAAGGTGTTGTTCGTGTCGCCGAAGGTCGCGCCGACGTAGCGTGCACCCAGACCGAATGTCCATCCTTCGAGCGTTCCATCTTGCGGTGTATATTGCGCCCATAGGGACGCCGCATGTTTTGGAACTCGGTTCGGCGCCTTGCCCAGGTCGGCCTGATTGCTTTTGGTCACTTCCGCGTTGACGAAAGCGTAAGACGCTGTCAGATCCAGCCCCGTCGCCAGAGAGGCCTTGCCCTCGATCTCAAGTCCTTGTGAGGAAACTTCGCCGGTCTGGATGTTGAAATTCGTGTTGTCGGGGTCTTCGGTCGTCACATTCTGACGCTTTAGATCAAAGGCGGAGACCGCGATGAAGGCGTTGTAGCCCGCCGGCTGATACTTCACGCCGACTTCGTACTGTGTGCCGGTTTCCGGTTCGAACGCGTTGCCTTGAGCGTCCGTGCCACTGACGGGATTGAACGATTCGGAATAGCTGAGATAAGGCGCCAACCCGTTATCGAATTGGTAGACCAATCCCGCTCGGCCGGTCAGGGCGGTGTCGTGCTGCCGGGTGTAGGTGCTGTTGAGAAGGTTTTCATCAACGTTACGGGCCCAGTCATGGCGTCCGCCTACCAGCAATGACCAGCGATCCCATTTGATCTGGTTCTGACCATACAGGCCGACTTGATCCAAGTCGATATCCCGGAAGTAGGACACGTTCGGGTAGGTCACTTCGGCGCCGTAGGACGGTGCAAAAATGTCTAGATTGGCGACGCTGCCGCCGGAATACCGCCCTTCGGTCCTGTAATCCAGGCGATGGTAATCAAGTCCGGCCAGGATCGAATGGCTCAGGGGGCCGGTGTCCAGTTTCTTTTGCACATGGCTGTCGACGGTAAGAACATTGCCGATGAACTTGTTGGCGAAGACTCTACGCGTCAAAGTCCGGCCGTCGTTTTGGAGCGATCCGTTGCTAATCCAAAATCGGTCCATGTCCAAATGACTGAATTGCAGGTTCTGGCGCACCGCAAATGTGTCGTCGAACCGATGTTCGAAGCGGTAGCCGCCGGCCATGCGACGGTTCTTGTCGCTATCATAGCCCGGCTCGCCGATGAACAGGCTCGTATCGATCTCGCCGTTGTCGTTGGCCTTGGCAGCGCCCGCCGCGGGGACGGCTTGGACATATTGTCCGTCGTGACGAATCCAATCGGTCAGGACCGTCAACTCTGTCGCGGACGTGGGACGCCAAGTGACGGCGCCGGCGACAAACTGCCGATTGTTCTCGACGAAATCGACCTGTGTATCGCTGTCGCGAACCAAGCCCGTAACTCGATAGCTGAACCGTTTATCGTTGTTGACGGGGCCGCCGATATCGAAGGCGCCCTCGATCTTGTCGTGGGAGCCTCCCGAGAATTGGACTTCACCGTGAGGTGTTTGTTTCGGGCGTTTAGTGACCAGATTGACCATGCCGCCGGGGCTGTTCTGCCCGTAAAGGACGGATGAAGGGCCGCGCAGAGCTTCGACGCGTTCAAGCGAGTAGGGCTCAGTCGGATCGTATCCGTAAAAGTTGCCGCCGGCTCGACGCATGCCGTCCTGGTACAGGTTGCCGACGGTGTTGGTGAAGCCTCTGATGGAATAGACATCCGTTCCCGTCTGGGCGCCGGCCGCTTCCGCCACGACCCCGGGTGTGTAACGCAAGGCTTCTGCCGAGGTGCCGGCTTTCGTCGCCTTGATCTGGTCCGCCGTCACGACGGAGATCGACTGCGGCGTTTCGATCAAGGGTGTATCGGTTTTCGTCCCCGTGGCGCTTCGTGTCGCGACATAGCCGTCCACGGGGCCATGGGCGTTCTCCATGCGGCCCTCGACGGTGACGGGACCCATCGTCAATCGGTCGCCATTGCCGCTTTCGATGCGGGCCAGGGTCACGCGGTTGCCGCCGGAAACCTCGAAGATCAGGCCCGTGCCGGCGAGCAAGCGGGTCAGGCCCGCCTGGGGCGTGAACTCACCCTTGAGGGGGCTGCTTTGCAGACCGGCGACCATGTCCACGTCGTAGACGACCTGCAACCCCGCCCGTTCGGTAAACGCCAGCAGCGCGGCGTTCAGGTCCTGGGCCGGGATGTCGAAAGTGCGGGCCTCGCCGCTTTGGGCGATCTCGGCCGTGGCTTCCATCGTCGGTGCCATCGGCGCGTCCGCCGCGCGCGCGCCGCCGATCCCCATCATCCACGCGGCCGCCGCCGCGCCCATCATCAGCCGTTCCGTGCCGAACCCTTTGATCCCCATGAGACCGTCCTTTCTTCTTCTCGTCATTGAATGCGACTGCGTCGCATTTGCTGTTAGTCATGAGACGGAGTTCGGGGGGATAGTCAGTAACGGGGACAGCCAACTTTTTTCCGAGGCGTCCGCAGAAGCAGACTCCGGGGATCTCCGGGGTCAGTACAACACCGTGACGAGAGGCGGCAGCGAGGCGGCACCGATCCGCAGGTTAGCGACGATGGTCTGCAGCGCCGCCGCCGGATCGTCCGTGTCGAACACGCCGGAAACCTCGCGCGCCGCCAGGTCGTCGCCGGCGATCACGATGCGGCCCCGGCGGTAGAGATTGAGCGCCGCGACGACCTCGGAAAGCGGTCGGTGATCGAACACCAGCTGGCCCCGGCGCCAGGCCGTGGCGCGGTCGACGCGGGCCGTCCGCACGGCGCCCAGGCGGCCATGGTCGTAACGCACGGATTGCCCGGGCGACAGCACGACGGTTTCTTCCACGGTGCCGTCCAAGGCGACCTGCACGTCGTGTTCGGCAACCGTCACCTCGGCCCCGCCGGTCAAGTGGCGGACCATGAACTGCGTGCCGAGCGCCCGCGCGCTGCCGCCGCCGGCGGCGACGGCGAACGGCCGGGGATCCACGTCCGTCATCGGAGCGGCGGTGAAATAGGCGACGCCCTTCAGGAGCCGCACCCGCCGTAGGTCCGTGTCGAACTCCAGGGCGATGGCGCTGTCCGGCCCCAGGTCCACGCGGCTGCCGTCGGCAAGCGTCACCTGGCGCCGTTCGCCCGGTGCGGTCAGGTGGTCGGCGAGAAGCAGCGGGCGGGGGTCGCCGATCCAGAGCAGGCTGCCGCCGATGAACAGCAACAGGCAGGCGGCGAGCGCCGCCATCGGTCCCCAGGCGGCGACACGCGGTCGCGAGGGGGGGGGCGAGGGCGCAGCTTCCGTTTCGGCAAGA
>NZRL01000123.1 GCA_002696205.1 Rhodospirillaceae bacterium
CCCTGGAACTCGTGCGCGCCTATTACGCCGTCGGCAACCCAAAGGTTCGACGCCGCATTGTCGATCTTGTCCGCTCGCTTGGCGGGGACGAAGAGGAATAGCCGGTATTTCGGCGGCTCAGGCCAAACCGGCCCGGGCGACCATCGCCTCCAACAATACCTGACATCCGGCCGCCAAATCGGCGGGCAGGGCGTCTTCCCGTTCGTTATGGCTGATCCCTCCCTTACAGGGGACGAAGATCATGCCCGTCGGAACGGTGCGCGCGAGATTGCAGGCATCATGCCCTGCGCCCGAATAGATATCCCGGCAGGCAAGCCCCAGACCGTCGGCGGCCGTCCGCACCACATCCACGCAATCCGCGTCGAACGCGATGGAATCGCGGCGACTTGATTCCTCGATCGCCACATCCACCCCCAATTCGGCCGCGGCAGCGCGGCACAAGGCTTCGGCCCGCGCGCAGACATCCGCCAATACGGCATTGTCCGGATGGCGAATATCGATGGAAAAAACCACCTGACCGGGGACCGTGTTTCTTGAATTGGGACGGACAGAGACATACCCCGTGGTGATGACCGGGGGTGGGGTGACGTCGAACGCCAAACGGTAGAGCCCGTCGATCATGCGCGATGCGCCGACCATGGCGTCGCGCCGCAGTGCCATCGGCAGCGTCCCCGCGTGGCCCTCCTCACCGGTCACGGTCACGGCGTAACAGCGCTGGCCTTGCGCCCCCATGACCGCGCCGATCGGCACGCCTTCCTGTTCCAGGATCGGGCCTTGTTCGATATGGGCCTCAAAAAACGCGTCCACGGGATATCCACCGCAAGGCGCCTCGCCGTCATAGCCGATACGGGCCAGTTCCCGGGCGAAGGTCGTCTCCCCGGCCCGGTCGGGCAGGTTCAGGCCGTATTCCAAATCGAACCGCCCGGCATAGACGCCCGAGGCGACGACCCCGGCAGCGAAGCGCACACCTTCTTCGTCCGTCCAATCGATGACTTCCAGGGGCGCTTGGGTTTCGATCCCGGCGTCGTTCAAGGCACGCATGACTTCCAATCCGGCGAGAACCCCATAGACCCCGTCGAACCGGCCGCCCAACGGCTGGGTGTCCAAATGGCTGCCGGTAACCACGGCGGGAGCGTCCGGGTCGCGGCCCGTCCGCCGGCCGATGATGTTGCCCATGCGGTCGATGCGCAGGTCCAGGCCCGCATCGCGGCACCAGGTGGAGAACAGATCGCGGGCTTCGCGGTCGACATCGGTCAACGCGATCCGGCAGACGCCGCCGCCGGGCGTGGCCCCGATCTCGGCCATCGTCATCAGGGATTGCCACAGCCGGTCTTCGTCGATCCGGACCGTCGGAAGACTCATCGCCATTCTCCGGCTTGGTCGGCGATCCAGCGGCAGACACGCAGCAGCCGGGCGTCCTCGCCCCAGGGGCAGACGACCTGAACCCCGATCGGCAGGCCGTCATCGCCCTTGAGCAGCGGAATGCTGACCGCCGGCGCGCCCATCAGAGTCCAATAGCCGTTGAAGGCCGCATCGCCCATGCGTCGCAGGTCCCGAGGGGCCTGCCCCGCCGCGGCGGGCGTGACGACGGCATCGAAATCCTTGAAGAATTCGGCGAGGGCGTCCTGCATGTCCTCTGCCAGTTCGATCGCCTCGAGGTAGGCGCGGGCCGTCACCCCCTGCCCACGTTCGACGCGTTCGGCGGTGATCGGGTCCAGACCGTCGCGGTCCCGTTCGTAATACGGGCCGAGCGATTGGCCGACGGCACCGTTCATGATCACGCCCTGGGTCTCCGCAGCGGTTTCGAAGACCGGCGGCAGTTCCCGTTCGGTAATGACCTCGCCATGGGTTCGGGCAAAAGCCTCGATGGCGCGCTGCATGTCCGGCTCGCCCTTGCGCCAGACCGGTCCGCGCACGAAGGCAAGGCGCGGCGGCACCGTCAGGGGATCGGCCTCACCCAGGCGGGCATGACCGCGCATGTCCCGGTCGCCGGGATCGCGCGCCATCAGGACGCCGGCCGCCAGCGCCAGGTCCTCCGGCGAGCGGGCGAAGATGCCCGGATGGTCGAGCCGCCGGGACAACGGCGACATGCCAGCCCGGGAAATCGTGCCGAACGTCGGCTTCATGCCATAGACGCCGTTGAACGACGCGGGACGCAACATGGACCCGCCGGTCTGTGAGCCGATGGCAAGCGGCACCATGTAATCGCCGACCGATGCCGCCGATCCCGAGGACGAGCCCCCGGGCGTGCATTCGGGATCGTGGGGATTACGCGTCTTGCCGGGCGCCGAAAGGGCGAATTCCGTGGTCACGCATTTGCCCATGATCACGGCGCCCGCCTCACGCAGAAGCCGCACCAGGGTGGCGTCCGCCTCGGGCCGACGCCCGGCGCATAGCTTCGATCCGTTTTCCGTCGGCTGGTCCGCCGTGTCGATGATGTCCTTGATGCCGACGGGAATGCCGTTCAACGGCCCGGCGGTTCCTGCGGCCCGCCGCGCGTCGGCGGCGTCGGCCTGACGCAATGCCAGGTCCGGATCGAGAAAGGCCCAGGCTTGGACGGTCTCTTCGCGTTCGGCGATGCGGTCCAGGCAGGCTTGGACATAGTCACGGGAAGTCAGGTCGCCCGCATTCATGCGGGCCAGCGCCTCGGCGGCGGTCAGTCGGCATAATTCCATGATGTTCGGTCTCAGGGCGCGCTGGGCGCCTTGTAGACACCTTTCTCCTTGTAGAAACGGGCGGCACCCGGGCAATACGGGATGGGCACGCCCACGTGATGGCTTTCCAGGGTCAGGTTCTTGCCCTTGGCATGGCCGTTGTTCAGCAGATAGGGAGCCCGGATATTCCCATAGAGACCGTTGACCGCGCCATAATGCAGGTCTTCCGGCAGATTGGTGCGCGACACCCAAAGCGCGGAGACGGTGACCGTTTCGACAGGGTTATCCAGCCCCGCATAGGTCTTCGCCGGAATGACATCGGCCGAATAGAACGGCGCCTTGGCGATCAGGGAATCCCGCTCCTTGCCCTCGACCGCGACCAAGGCCAGACCGAATTCCTTGGCCATGTCCGAGATACCCATGCTGGGGTAGCCGGAAACGTCGATGAAGGCATCCAAATGACCGTCACGGATCATCGCGGCGGCGGTCTTCGATTTAACGTATTCAGGCATGAAGTCCCGGTTCTCGGCCAGGCCATGCGCCCCCAACACCAGGCGCGCACCGACCAGAACCCCCGAATCCGGCAGGCCGATGGCAACCTTCTTGCCCTTCAGGTCGTAGACGGTCTTGATCCCCCGGTCCTTGCCGGCGACGACCTGGACATGCTCGGGATAAAGACTGGAAAGCACGCAGAGTTTCTTGAACGGCCGCTTGTCGGCGAACGGACCCGTTCCGGTATACGCCCAGTAGGTCACGTCCGATTGCACGAAGGCCGATTCGACCTGATCGGCATCCAGTGACGAGACATTGGCGACGGAACCGTGGGTCGACTGGGCGAAGGCGACCAATCCTTCCATGCCGCAATTGCCGCCCTTTTGGCAGCTGCGCGCGCCGGGCGGATTGGAAATCACCTGGCCGAGCAATCCGGCCATCGGAAAATAGGTCCCGCCGGCGGCACCCGAGGCGATGCGGAAGAACAACATTTTCTGGGCCTGAGCCTCGCCGCTCAGCGCCGCGCCGCCGATACCGGCGCCCAATACCAGCACCGCGCCAATACCCGCGATCAGCAATCTTCGAATGGTCGTTCGACGGCCCATGGTTGAATCTCCCCGTCCCATCGTCGTCAATTTTCGCCCGGGGAGCAACCGGGGAGAGATTTTCGTCTCTGACGCGCCTGTGAAATATTGTATACACTGGACTCCACGACACAGCCAATCGGCAGTCAAAAAACAAAGCCAGAAACCGGGAAATCCCGCGGTTCAGCCGAATAAGGGGGAATGAGCCAGCCGATGAACGAGCAATCACCCACCATTGACACCACCCGCGCGGAAACCTTCCGCCATTGGACGCCGGTGACCCTCCGGTTTTCCGATCAAGACAGCATGGGGCACATCAACAACGTGTCCTACGGCGCCTTCGTCGAAGCCGGGCGCAATGCCTTCGTCACCCAATACCTGAAACCCGACACCCATCCGGGCATCGACTTCGTGCTGGCCCGCGTGACCATCGATTTCCGGGCCGAAATGCACTACCCGGGCACGATCGACGTCGGCACCTGTATCAAGCGGATCGGCAATTCGTCGATCACCATCGGCACCGGCATCTTCAAGGACGGCGTTCTGCACGCGACGGCCGAAAGCACCAACGTGTTTATCGACCTGGGCACCCGCAAATCCTGCCCCGTACCGGCCGATATTCGCAGCGAGTTGGAACGCCTGTTGATCGAAGCGGCGGGAGTCTGAGATGGCGGAAGAAGACGACGGCATGGAACAGGTATCGCGCGGCGAGTTCGTGCACGCGCGCCTGCGCGATGCGATCAAGGCCGGGCGCTATCCACCGGGCACGCGGGTCCGCGAAACCGAAGTCGCGGCCTGGCTGAACGTCAGCCGCACGCCCGTGCGCGAAGCGCTTCGCCGGCTGCAAGCCGACGGCCTGTTGGTGTTCGAACCCTGGCGCGGCGTCGTCGTCGCCGAGTTGGATCAGCAACAGATCGTCGAGTTCTATGCCATGCGCCGGGTGCTGGACGGCGCCGCCGCGCGCCTGGCGGCACAGCATGCGTCGGAACCGGAACTCGCCTATATGGAGGATTGCCTGACTGCCGCGGCGCCGTCTCGGGGCGATGCCGACCTGATGGCCGAGGCCAATCGAAAATTCCACGACGCCCTGTTCCAGGCTGCACACAACCGCTACCTGCTGAAATCGGCGGCGGCGCTGTCGGATGCCCTGGCCCTCCTGCGGGGGACGACCTATTCCTTTCCCGACCGGGCGGAAACCGCCCATCAGGAACATCGCGCCCTGATGGATGCGATCCGTGCGCGCGAACCGGACAAGGCCGAACGCCTGGCCCGCAAGCATATCGCCAAGGCGGAGAAGGCGCGGCTGAAACTGCTGGGCGACCAGCGCGAAGAACGGCAATCGGAAGACAAGGCAGCCAAAGGCAAAGACGCCAAGGACAAAAGCTGATGACCTATTTCCCGCCCGCCGGTCGTTGGGACCGCATCGATCCCGCCGCAGCCGGCCTGAATCCCGCGCGGCTGGCCGATGCCGTGACCTTCGCCGAGAACGCCGAAACCCCTTGGCCGCGCGACCTGGACAAGGCCGAATTCCTGCCGTCGCTGACCCAGGACGAACCGCCGCCCTGGAACGAAATCCTGGGCCCCGTGGCCGCCCGCGGCGGCCCGGCGGGCCTGTTCATTCGACAGGGTAAGATCGCCGCCGAATGGGGCGATCCGGCGCGCGCCGACATGACCTTTTCCATCGCCAAGAGCTACCTGTCGATCCTCGCGGGTCTGGCATTGGGCGAGGGATTGATCGACGATCTGGACGACACGGTCGCGAGCTACGTCGACGGGGATTGGTTTTCCTCGGACCATAACGCGACGATCACCTGGCGCCACCTGTTGACCCAGACATCGGAATGGCAGGGCACCCTGTTTTCCAAACCGGATCAGGTCGATCATTTCCGCAGCCTGGGCGACGGCGGCGAGGACAAGAAAAAGGGCCAGAAGCGGGAATTGTCCGCGCCCGGCACCTATTGGGAATATAACGACGTGCGGGTCAACGCCCTGTCCCTGGCGCTGCTGCACGTCTTCCGCCGGCCCCTGCCGGAAGTCCTGCGCGATTCCGTCATGGCACCGATCGGGGCTTCCGACGAATGGAAATGGATGGGCTACCGCAATTCCCAGGTGACCATCGACGGGGTCGAGATGACTTCCGTTCCCGGCGGCACCCATTGGGGTGGCGGCATGCAGATTTCGTCCCTCGACCACGCCCGGTTCGGCCATCTGATCAAACAAGACGGTGTCTGGGACGGCCGCCGCATCCTGCCCGAAGGCTGGGTCCGCGAGGTCCGCACCCCCTGCCCGATCAATCCGGTCTACGGCTATCTCTGGTGGCTGAATCCGGACCGCACACAGTATCCGTCGGCCCCGGAAACCAGCTTCTTCGCGCTGGGGGCCGGCACCAACCTGATCTGGATCGATCAGGAGTTGGATATCCTGGCCGTCTTCCGCTGGGTCGACCGGGCGTCGCTGGACGCGCTACTATCGGGCTTCATGGCGGCAATGGAATAGACCGCCAGCGACGATTGGAGCATCCGCATGAAACCCGAAGACATTCTGCGCCATCCGGCGCGGGTCCTGACCCAGGATCAGCGCGAGGCTTATTTCCGTGACGGCTACCTTGTCGTCGAACGCCTGATCCCCGAAGACGTGGTCGACGAAATCAACCGCATCACCGCCGGCTGGATCGACCGCTCGCGCGCGATCACGGCGCCCAACGACGTGCTCGACGTGGCGCCGTCCCATTCGGCGGAAAAGCCCGTGGTGCGGCGGTTGAAGAAACCGGACGGCATGGACCCGGCCTATTGGGACTACGCCAACGGCGTGATCGCCGACGTGGCGGCAGATTTGTTGGGCCCGGATGTCTGCTTCCATCATTCGAAGTTGAATTTCAAATGGTCCGACGGCCATGACGAGGTCGCCTGGCACCAGGACATCGCCTTCTATCCGCATACCAATTATTCCCTGCTGGCCATCGGCACCTATCTCGCCGACGTCAATCCGGGGGACGGGCCGTTGGGCGTCATCCCGGGCAGCCACAAGGGCCCGATCTTCGAACACTACGACGATAACGATATCTGGACCGGACGGATCAAGGACGACGCGGTCGCTGAACTGCCGACGGAAACCGCCGTCTATTGCCCGGCGCCCAAGGGCTCGATCACCATCCACCATGCCCGCGCGGTCCACGCGACGGAGGCCACGACCCATAGCGTTTCGGGCCGCCCGCTGCTGATCAATGCCTTCGCTTCGGCGGATGCCTTTCCCTATGCGGCGTTGAAAAGCACCTATACGGAACATTTCCGCACATTGGTGCGCGGCACCCCGGCCCGCTGGGCCCATCACGATCCCGAACCCTGCCCGACCCCGCCCGACTTCTCGGCGGGCTATACCTCGATCTACGCGCAGCAGGCCGGCGAGCCGGGCACGCCGACCCCGCGCGACCCGGGCCACCGCCCGGAAGCGGCGATCAAGGCGGCGTTGAAGTCGGCGGCGGAGTGAGGATGCGGCGCGGTGGGATCAACCGCCGCGCGACGCCCCCCGGGTCGAGGTCGGGCTGGTGAAAGACCGCCCGCCCTTCGGCGCGCCGAAGGATTTCGCCCCGGCGGCGATGCCGTGTTTGGGCTGACCGCCGGGATTTTCGGCCTCGTTCGACGGGCGTTTCTTCTTGGGCTTTCTGTTCGGGCGCTTAGTGCCGGGCATGAAATTCGAGCCTCCGCGTTGGGGTCATGAAAGGCACCAGATTACGCCATCCGGGGCGGAAGGCAATTGCCCTGACGGGATCGTAAGGTTATAGCCATAGAAACGGCTTGGGAGACGAAAATGAAATATTCGCTGGGCGATAAACGGGTCCAGACCGACGGCGACAACTACTGGATCGCCCCGAACGCCGCCGTGATCGGCGACGTCGTCCTGAAGAAAGACGCCAGTGTCTGGTTCGGCGCGACCATCCGCGGCGACAACGACACCATCACCATCGGCGAAGGCAGCCAGATTCAGGACGGCAGCGTCCTGCACACCGATCCCGGCTATCCCCTGACCATCGGCGCCCACTGCACGATCGCCCATATGGTCATGCTGCACGGCTGCACCATCGGCGACGGGTCCATGGTCGGCATCGGTGCGGTGGTATTGAACGGCGCCAAGATCGGCAAGAACTGCATCATCGGCGGCAAGGCATTGATCGGCGAGGGCAAGGAAATCCCGGACAATTCCTTGGTCATGGGCATTCCGGGCAAGGTGGTCAAGGAAGTCTCCGACGCCCAGAAGGAAATGCTCGCCCATATCCCGCCGCACTATGTCGAACGCTGGAAACGCTACATGCAGGACATGAAGCCCCAGGATTGACGGCACCCGCCGCCATCCATCCCCTCATCGCCTTACGCGCCTGACGGGCGCCCAAAGCCAAGAGAACGCCCCGCCATGGATTTGCCCATCGACATCTTCTTTCGTGCCGCCGCCGGCGCCCCCGACCGCATCGCCATCAAGGACGGCGACTTCACGCTAAGCCACGGAGAATTGGCCGAACGGGTCAACGCCGTCGCCTGCGGCCTGCAAGACATCGACCCGACCCCGCAAAGCCGGGTCGGCGTCTGCGGCTACAACTCGGTGGAATACCTGACGGCTTTCCTCGGCACGCTGGCCGCCGGAAAGACCTGGGTTCCCATGAACCCGCGCAACGGCCACGAGGAACTGTCGCGCATGGTCGAGGCCACATCGCCGTCGATCATCGTCTCCGACGCCAATACCATGGACCGGTTCGAGGCGGGCGATGCCACCATCGTGCGCGGCGCGCCGCTCGGTGGGCCGGAGCATGCCTGCGGCGGCGACCTGAACGTCGCCGCGATGATGAGCGACTTCGCCGGCAAGCTGCCGAAACGCCATGAGCTTTCCCCCGACGATGTCCAGGCGCTGAAATTCACCGGCGGCTCGTCCGGCCGGCCCAAGGGCGTGCAGCAGACCTACCGCGTCTGGCATACCTGCATCGACCTGATGACCCGCGCCTTCGAATTGGACGAAAACGACCGCAACCTGCTGGCCGCCCCGATGACCCACGGCACGGGCACGCTTCTGGTGCCGATCCTGGGCCAAGGCGGGATGCATGTCTTCATGCCGCAGCCGACGCGCCCGGCCGGCATCATCGACGCCTTCGAGGCCGACCGCATCACCACGGCCTTCCTGCCGCCGACCGTGATCTACATGATGATGGCCGAGGAAGACCTGACCAAACGCGACTTCGCCAGCCTGAAGCACGTCATCATCGGCGGTGCGGCCATGCGGCCCAGCGAGATCAAACGCGCCCTGCCGATGTTCAACAACGCGCTGGAAACCTGCTACGGCCAGACCGAGGTGCCGCAGATCGTCACCGTCATGCGGGCCCGCGACTGGCTGGAGGACGACCACAAGCTGTCGTCCTGCGGCAAAGCCACGGACCGCTGCGAGGTTCGGGTGATCGACAAGGACGGCAATTTCCTTGGAACCGGGCAGGCGGGCGAGATCGTCATTCGATCCGAATTGGTGATGAAGGGCTATCTCGACATGCCGGAAGCCACCGCCGAAACCATCAAGGACGGCTGGCTATACACCGGCGACGTCGCCGAAATCGAAGAAGACG
>NZRL01000124.1 GCA_002696205.1 Rhodospirillaceae bacterium
GCCGGCGGTGGCTCGCCTCGCCGCTTGCCATTCTTGGCAAGGCAATGCTGTTGGTGGCGGCCGCCGACCCGGAAGGTGCCACCTTCGACTTCGTGGCGGCCATCAGCCAGGCGACGACGGGCGGCGGCGAAGTCGATATCGCGACCGACGGCTCGTTCACCTATATCCCGGCGGTCGGCTTCTACGGCACCGACACCTTCACCGTGACCATTCAGGAAACGGGCGGCCCGGCGCGGACCGAAACCGTGACGGTCGAGGTCGTGCCGGATCTGATCGCCAATATCCTGGACACCGACACGGCCACCGACTGGACCGTCGCCGGCAACTGGTCCGAGGGCGTCGTTCCGACGATCCTTCACACCGCGCAGATCATTGGATCTTCGACCGCGACCCATGCCAGCGGCACCGACACGGTCGGCGCCATCGACGCCGATACGAGCCTGACGATTTCCGGCGGCTCGCTGACGGTCGACGGCGACGCCGACTTCGCCGGGACGGTCAGCCTGACCGGCGCGGCGGCGCTGACGCTCGACGGCGACTCGATCCTTCACGGCGGCTTCTCGCTGGCCGATACGGCATCCTTCACGGCCAACGGCGATGTCGCCCTGACCGGCGCGCCGACCCTGACGCTGATCGATGAGACGATCGCCGGCGGCGGCTCGCTCGCGACCAACGGCACAATCCAGATGCAGGGCACGAGCGCCATCCAGCCGGCGCTAACCATTGATGCCGGCGGCCAGTTGTCGATCGGATCCGGCGACGTGACCGCGACCCTGTCCAACGGGCTGACCAACGACGGCACGGTCCGGCTGCACAGCCTGGGCGCCACGCCGGGCACACAGACCCTGGTGGTCAACGGCGGCACCTTCCTCAATAACGGCACCATTCTGTCCAATTCGACCGGCGGCCATGTGATCGACGCGTCGATCACCAACCTGGGCACCATCGACCTGACCTCCTCCTTGACCCTGACCAACGCGGGCGAGGTGTTCGACAGCAGCGCAGGTACCCTGGACTTCGGCGGCGGCGCGCTGGTCGTCAACGGCGGCTCGGTCACCCTTGGCAGCGGCACCACCGTGACCGGCACGGCCAATATCGACCTGAACAGCACGCTCACCTTGAACCTGGCGAGCGCCTTCAACCTGCCGTCGGGCACCCTGGACATGGGCGGCGACGTGACGGTGCAGGGCTCGGGCGGATTGTCCGTCGGATTTGGCGCGACGATGACGGTGACCGGCGACACCTTCGACAACCCGGGTGTGTCGAACGCGGGGACGATCAACGCCAGCGGCCAGGCGGATTTCAACGGCGCGTTCAGCAACGCCGCCGGCGCGGTGCTGCAGATCGGCGCCATCAACGACGATACGGACGTCACCTTCGCCTCGGGCTTCACCAACGACGGCGCGATCAGCCTGACCGGCGGCGGCATCGGCTCCCCCGATACGCACATGATCGTCACCGCCGGCACCCTGACCAACAACGGCGATATCGTCGTGGTCGGCAACCAGGGTCCGAAGGCCCTGACCGTATCGAACCTGACCAACAGCGCATCGGGCACGATCGATGTCGACAGCGCCTTCACCCTGAACGGCTCGCTGGACAGCAGCGGTCTGCTGGAACTCGCCAGCAACATGACCGTCACCGGCACCGGCACCTTCAATTCGGGCAGCACCCTGGATTGGACCAACGGGACCCTGACGCTCACGGGGATGGCCGACCTCAACGGCACGACGACGCTTACGACCTCGAGCACCAAGACCCTGAGCGGCACGACCGTCAACATCGGCGGGACCTTCGATTACGCGGTGGGCGCGTCGGGCCTGACGCTTGCCAATGACGTGACCCTGGGTGTCGTCTCGGGCGGCGTGTTCCAGTTTGACGCCGTCGGCACCATCGCCGACAGTTCCGGTTCCAGCACCCTGGCGATCGCCGCCGGCGGCATCCTGTCGCGCGCCAACACCGGCACCGGTACGGTCAACGCCGAATTGGACCTGGCGGCGGGCGGCACCATCGATATCGACGACGGCTTCCTGAACTTCTCCGGTGGCGGCGCCATCAACGGCACCATCGACGTGGCCGCCGGCACCGTCGCGACCCTGCAAGGCGGCGGCACCTGGACGACAGGCGCCTCGACCGACCTGGCGGGGACGGGTGCCATCCTTCTGAACGGATCGACCACCAACCTGGATGTGAACGGTCCGTTGACGGTCGATGCGGGTCTGACCTTCACCCATACCTCGGGTATCGTCACGGTGGCCTCCGGCAACCTCATGTCGGTTCTGGGCGATTACGACTGGAGCAACGGCACCATCGCGGGCCTGGGGACCTACACGGTCGGCGCCAACGGCACCTTGACCCTGCTGTCTTCCGGAACCAAAACGCTGGACGGCATTACCTTCAACGTGAGCGGCGCCGGGGCGGAAATGACCTATGGCAGCGGCGCCGCCGGCCTGCATTTCGCGGGCGGCACGCTGATGACGGTCGACAGCGGCGGTCTGCTCTCGCTGGACGGCTCGAACGCGATCTCCGACGACGACGCCTCCGACAACCGGATCGTCGTCGGTGCCGGCGGCACGATGGAGCACACCGGATCAGGAACGAGCACCATCAACGTCGATCTGGACATGAACGGCACGCTCAATCTGACGGGCGGCGATCTGGATCTGGCCGGCTCGAGCACGCTGGCAGGCAACGTGAACATCGGCGCGAGTTCGTTCCTGACCCTGAACGGCGGCAGCCAGACCTACGACCTCAACGCGACGAACTTCGGAACGTCCGCGGGTACGCTTGAAATGAACAACTCAAGCGCGACCCTGTCTCTCGGCGCCAATACCACCATCGTCGCCACCATGAAACTGGCGCAGCTCAGCGGCACGATCGACGTCGGTTCTCCGCAGGTCCTGACGATCGAAGGTCTGCATGACTGGAACGCCGGCACGATCAGCGGCGACGGCTCGATCACCTATAACAACGGCGGCGAACTGAATCTGGGGTCGTCCAGCACGAAGACCCTGGACGGCATGGGCCTCAGCATCGCCAACGGCACGTTCACCTATGAGAACGGCAGCAGCGGCCTAACCCTGAACAACGACGCCACGATTGATATCGGCGCCATGGGCGTGATGCGCCTCGAAGGCAACGGGACCATTGTGGACGGAACCGGCGCGGCGAATGCCGTCACCGTCCAGGCCGGCGGTGAGATCATCCGCGACGGCTCCGGTATGACCACTTACATCGACACGGCGCTCGACCTCGACGGCACGCTGACGATGACCGCCGGCAATCTGACCCTGCGCGGCGGCGGTTATTACAACGGCACCATTGATTTCGCGCCCGGCACGTTGCTGACCCTGCAGGGCTCCGCGACCTATACCTTCAACAGCAGCGCCGATTTCACCGGGACCGGCGGTACTCTCGCCCTGTCGGGGAGCACCACGGAGCTGCAGATCACCAACGGGCTGACCTTCGATGCCGGTCTGACCCTCAACCATACCTCCGGCACGATCAACGTCGTGGCCGGCACTTTCCAGATCAACGGCGATCATGATTGGTCCGCCGGAACGCTGACCGGTGCGGGCACCTATTCCTACGCAGCCGGCAGTGCGCTGAACCTCCTTAGCACCAGCACCAAGATCATCGACGCCACTGATCTGATTATCAACGGCGGCACGATGACCTACGGCACCGGGGTCAGCGGCCTTCGCCTGGACAACACCGCCAACCTGATCGTGGACAACGGCGGGATATTGAGCCTGCAGGGCAACGGAGCCATCCAGGACGGCGGCACGGGCACAAACCTGCTGACCATCAACAGCGGTGGCACCCTTTCCTATAACAGCGCTTCGACGACACAGGTGCAGGTCGGCCTCGTCCTGGACGGCACGATCGAGGTCGATCAAGGCGAACTCATCTTCAACAAAGCCGGCACCTTGAACGGCACCATCGACATTGCCTCGGGCGCCGTTTTCCGGCTCGATGGCGGCGTCACCCACACGGTCGGCCCGACCCTCGATCTGACCGGCACCGGTGAAATCAAGATTTCCGCCGGGGGCTTGGTCTTCAACGTCGACAACGATCTGGAGATCGACAACGGCCTAACGCTCGAACACGTCTTCAGCACGTTCAATATCGCAGCGGCCAAGACGCTAACGGTCGGCGGCACATATAACTGGGGCGGCGGCGAAATCGCGGGCAGCGGTCTGGCCGACTTCGTCACGGGCAGCATCCTGAACGTGACAGGCGGAACGGTCCTGAACACCGCCGACATCACGATCGCCGGCACGGCGAATTTGTCCGGCTCCGGCGCCATCAATGTCAGTAACGGTGCAGACGTGAACCTGGTCGCCGGCGGTGTGATGGAAATTTCCGGAAGCGGCGGCATCCTCGCCGGCACGGCCCCGGGCATCCTGTCCATCGCCGCCGGTGCGACGCTGAACAAGACGGGTGTGTCCATTGGCGATATCGATCTGGACATCACCAACAACGGTGACATTCATGTTCAGGCCGGCACCTTGCGGATCGATGCATCGACGCTGACCAACAACGCCAACATCATCCTGGATGAAGGTGCCACCCTGACGATCTCGAACGGATCGCTAGTCAACACCGGCACCATCGAAGGCGACGGCACGATTGTCCTGAGCGGCACCGCCACCCTAACCAACGACGGCACCATCGAAGTCGGCGGCATGAGCCAGATCGGCGACTTCACGGTCAGCGGCGATATCGACAGCGTCTCGGCGACCAACCAGTTCGTGTTCGAAATCGACAGCGTCGGCAGCTACGACCAGTTGACCGCCAATGACATCACGCTGACGTCGGGCACGGACGAACTGGTCCTCGACTTCACGAATTACACCCCGGCGGACGGCGACGTATTCAACATCATCGATTTCGCCGACAACGACCACAACGTCTCCGACATCTTCGACACGGTGACGGTCATCGGCCTGGGCGGTTACAACGTAACCGTCGACTACGGCACGGGCGGCGGTGTCACTGTCACCGTCAATGAAACGACCCTGCAAGGCAACGTGGTCGACGGTTATATCCAGGGCGGCTTCGTCTATGCCGATGCGGACGACGACGGCACCTTCGACGACGGCGTCGAAGCCAACGACACCACGGGCTTCGACGGCGAATTCGATCTCGGCGCCGGGGTCACGGGTACGCTCTACCTGACCGGCGGCATCGACGTTTCCACGGGCCTGGCCTTCGAAGGCGTGCTGAGCGCGCCCGAAGGCTCGACCGTCATCACGCCGCTGACCACCCTGGTCCAGGGCCTGATCGAAGCCGGCCAGGACCAGACCACGGCGATCAGCAGCGTCAAGACGCTGCTCGGCATCTCCGGCACGACGGAAAACATCCTGACCTACGATCCGGTCGCCGGAACCAAGAATTCCGATCCCGACGGCGTCGCCATCATGCGCGCCGGCGTCAAGGTGCAGAACATCCTGGCCCAGGTCACGGCGACCCTGCTGGGGGCTTCCGCCGCCCTCGCCGCCGATGCCGTGTTCAAGGCCGCCGTCGCCGCGATGGCCGCCGAGATCAATTCCGGCGACCTGACCGACCTGTCGAGTGCGACGGATATCGAAGATCTGATCAACACGGCTGCCGCCCTGCCGCTGGCGGGCCTGTCCGGCAGCGAGCAAACCGATGTCGCCGCCGTCGCGGCCAGCATTTCCACGGTGATCGTCGGCATGGCCGGCGAGGCCGATGGGGCCTCGGGCACGGGCACCACCTTCCTTGAAAACATCGCCAAGGTCGGGGTCGTGGCCCAGGGCTCGGTCGCCGACGCCATGGAAGACGCCGTCGCCAATCAGAACACCACCACCCTGACCACCGACTTCACCGGCGCCAACCTGACGGCCGCGATCACCGCCGCCGAAATCGGCGACGTCGACGGCATCCTGTTCGGCACGTCGGGCGCGGACATCCTGACCGGAACGATCGGCGACGACATCATCGACGGCCTGGGCGGCGACGACACCATCGACGGCGGCGACGGCGACGACACGCTGTTCGGCGGCGACGGCGCCGATACGCTGTCCGGCGGCGAAGGCTTCAACATCCTGGTCGGGGGTGCGGGCAACGACACCTTCCTGGAAGGTGTATTGTCGGGCGCAGGCCCCAACACGAATGCGGTGTCCTACACCCATGCCACGGCGGGCGTCACCCAGACAATGAGCGCCGGCAACATGGTGGTCGTCGGCGACGCCTCGGTCGGCACCGACACCATTATCAACGCCGATCGCATCCATGGTTCCAGCTTCGACGATCAATTCGTCGTCGACGGGACCTGGCTGGGATCGCAGTTCTCGACCTTCGGCGGCGGATCGACCGGCCAGTTCATGGAAATTCGCGGCGGCGCCGGGGACGACACCATCACCGGTAACGGCTACCTCCGCCTGAGCTTCAGCGACGCCCAGGCCGGCGTGACCATCACCTTCTCTGCCCCCGGTGCCGGCACAGCGCATCTGACAAGCAATGCCGGTGCGACCCTGGACCTCGACGACGGCACGGGGGTCGATACCTTCACGGGCGTCAACGGCATCCGCGGCTCCTACTACGACGATATCGTCACCGGCTCCAACGCCGACGAAGAATTCCGCATGCTGGGCGGCGACGACGTGATCGACGGCGGCGGCGGCAGCGACTGGGCCCGCTTCACGGGTGCCGACAGCATCTACGTCAACCTGTCCGGCCAGAACATGTCGGTCTTCGGATCGCTCTCGATCGGCGCGGGCCTGGCTATCGACGGCGACGGCGGTGTCGATACCCTGATCAGCATCGAAAACGCCCGGGCCTCGGGTGACGCCGACGCCGTGTTCATCGGCGACGACGGCGACAACCAGTTCCGCGCGGATGCCGGACAGGACATGTTCCTGGGCAACGGCGGCGCCGATACCTTCCGCCTGGGATCGGGCGACGCCGTCGGCGACCTGGTCGTCTACAACGACAAGACGGATTCCGTCTTCGGTTCCATGGACGTTGTCCGCGATTTCGTCGATGCCCAGGACTTCATCGTCTTCCAGGGCATGGCGGGGATCAACCTGACCCCGACGAGCGAGACCTTCGTCACCGATGTTTCCACCACCATCGGCAACATCACGGGTGGCGGCACGCCGAACCAGATCTACTTCTTCCAGGACGGCACACACGGCTATGTCTACGTCAACGGTTCGGGCTCCGGCGTCGATTTCGACGGTACGCTGATCCAGATCTACAACCACACCGGCATCTTGACCGCCCCGTCCTTCGACACCGGCACCCACCTGACCGAAGACCTGGGCTTCGGCCTGACCGAAATCGCCGGCACCTTCGGGCCGGATGTGCTGACCGGCACCGCTGCCGACGAATTCCTGAATGGCGGCGAAGGGGACGACACCCTTGACGGCGGCGCCGGAGACGATGTGATCGACGCGGGCAACGGCTGGGATACCATCATCGGCGGCGTCGGCAACGACACCTTCATCGGCGGCGAACGGGGCGATACGCTGCTGGACGTCAATATCGTCGATTACTCGGGCGCGACCGGGGCAATCGACGCGACCCTGGGCACGACCTCGACCGTTTCCGACGGCGAAGGCACGACCGATACGGTCGAGATGATCTCCAGCTTCTACGGTTCGTCCGGCAACGACATCTTCAACATCGACGAGACCTATGTCTCCGAGCACGGCAATTTCGCGATCATCCGCGGCAATGCCGGCGACGATACGATCACCGGCATCGACACGGATGCGGCGAACGGGGTCGAGATCACGATCCGCGCCGACTACATCAACGCCGCCGACAGCGTCACCGTCGATCTGAGCGGCAACACCGCCTATTCGACCAACGTCGGCGATACCGCCGGGATCGGCACCGATACGTTGAACAATGTCTCGGAAATCCAGGGCTCGGGCTACGACGACATCCTGACCGGCGACGCCAACGACAACTCGATCCGAGGCCGCGGCGGCGACGACACCATCGACGGCGGCGGCGGCACCGACCGGGCCGATTACGCCCGTTCCTTCGATCAGGTCGTCGCGAACCTCACGGCCTTCACCTACCAGGTGACGTTGCATGACGGCACGATCGTGACCGTGGGCTCGGGCGAAGTCTGGGACGGCGAAGGCGGGGTCGACACCCTGATCAACATCGAGAACATTCGCGGCTCGCGCTTTGCCGACGACTTCCTGTTCGGCAGCGCCGGAAACAACGATATCCGCGGCGAGTACGGCGACGACCTGCTGGTCGGTGGCGGCGGCAGCGACGTGCTGCGCGGCGGCCTGGGCGCCGATACCTTCCTCTTTGAATACGGCGACGACGCGACCGACATCATCAAGGACTTCGACAACGTCGACTTCGGTGATTTCAGTGATCTGGTGGATAACGGCGTCAGCCTGACCCTGGTCCAGAACGGCAGCGACGTCGAGGTTCAGGAAGTCGGCGGCGACAGCACCGTGTTCGCGATCCTTGAGAACCAGACGGTCGCATCGCTGACCCTGGACGGGTTCGGCTTCCTATATCGCAACGACGTCAACCAGGTGCTGGGTTCCAACGCCAGCGAGACCCTGAACGGCACGGCGGCGGACGAACTGTTCCTGCCGGAGAACAACGATCCGGCGACTGGTGACGTCATTGTCGCCAGCGACGGCCACGATACGGTTCAGTTCCAGGCCACGACGGACGGCTTCTACACGGTCAATTATTCCGCCCGCACCGGCCATATCGAAGCGGTGATCAACCAGACCCACGGCCTGATCGAAGAAGACAGCGACAACAACGGCACCGTCGATCACACGATGACGCTGATCAACATCGACGACGGCATCAACCTGACCGGTGGCGGTGGCCTGTCGATCCGCGGCACGGCCGGCGACGACACCGTGACGACCAACCGCAACGACAGCACGCTCATCGAATTCCGCGGCCTGGCCGGCGACGACACCTTTGTCGGCGGCGACGGTTGGGACCGGATCAGCTACCGCAGCGACGGTGCCGGCGTTGTCGTCAACCTTGGTGACACGGCGGAAGGCTATAGCGCATTCAACGTCGCCGCCCATTCCGCCCTGGACGCCGCCGGCGATACCGACACCCTGCTGGGCGATATCGACGAAGTGCGCGGCTCCAACTACACCGACGTCCTGGTCGGCGGCGACGCGGACGAACGCTTCATCACCGAGCAAGGCGACGACACCATCGACGGCGGCGCCGGCACCGATACCCTGCGCTACGACCGCGGCGGCATCGAAACCGTAACGGTGGACCTGTCGAACAATACGGGCTCGATCACGTTCAGCGGCCCGATCGTCCATACCCAGACGATCTACAACGTCGAAGACATCCGGGGCTCCATCGGTAACGACA
>NZRL01000125.1 GCA_002696205.1 Rhodospirillaceae bacterium
GATTGGGATACCGTTCATGCGGATGCGACCGAAAGACGTAGCTGGCCGCGCCCCAAGAACGTGGAGCGAAAAAACTAAAGTCGCCGACGATCCCCGTTCCGGACTTGCCGAATACCAAGCACATAAAACGCGACGAGAAGAGTTTGGGGTTGAACGAGATGAGGTTTTTGGCAGCGGCCATGACGGCCTTTTTGCTTTGCCTGTGGGCGGGTGGGCCCGCCTGGGCCGACGATGATGGGCGATTCCGCATCATCAATATCAAACGCGACATCGACGGAGACAAAGGACCGCGCACGGTCAACGGCACGATGATGGTCGACAGCCGGACCGGGCGGTCGTGGATCCTGGACGAGGAACGGGGCCGCTGGGTTCCTGTCGGCTTCCGCGCCGCGAAGTTGGGTAACGACGTGACCGTCTTGCCCGGCGCGGCCCAATGACGACCATGACCAGCGCCATGATGCGCGGTGCCCCGAAACGGACCCTGGCGGCGGCTGCGGTTGCGTTTTCCATCCTAGGCGGCTGCATGCAGACGCCGGGCCCGGAGACGCCGGTGACCGGGGCAGGGCCGGCGACACAGGCGCAGGAGAAAGTCCGCCTGAAACTGACCGAGGCGGATTACCGGAAACCGCTGTGGCGGGCCGTCGATGCGATCCGCCGTGGCGCCTATGAGGAAGCCAATTTCATTCTGAACGAGGCGCTCAATCTGGAGCCGGCCCATGCCGACCTGCATTTCCTGAACGCCTATGTCTATGAACTGCGCGGCCGGACGGAAGGCAGCGACGTCGCCGATCTGGCCCAATCGGGTTACATCGCGGCGCTGAACAACGACCTGCGGCATTGGCCGTCGTCCTACCGCCTGGGCCTGTTCCACATGCGCAAGGGCGATTACCGGGAAGCCCTGCGGTGGCTCGGCGAGGCGGCGATGGTCAAGGAAGACTCGCCGGAGATTTTCGAAGCCCTGGCCGAAGCCAGCTACATGTCCTTCGATGCGCCGGCGGCTGACGCGTTTCTCAATCGCGCGGCGGATTTGACCGGCGAGACCGTGGAAAACGTGCGCGCCCGTGCCGTGGTCAACGCGGCGTTGGACGACCGCGCCGACGCGGAAAAATATCTCGACCAGTACAGGAGCCTCGTGCCGGAACAGAAATCCCGCCGTCTCGCCCAACGTGTGCGGCAATGGCAGGGGTTTCATAATTCCGCCTTGAAGAACGCCGCGCTGCGCGGCGGCACCGGCCTTGTCCAACAGGCTCAGTTCTTCGGCGGCAAGACGCCGTCCGGCGTGCCGTCGTCGAAGGCGCCGAGCGGCGCGGCCCCCGCCACATCGGCAGCCGGCGAAGAGAAGC
Organism: Rhodospirillaceae bacterium; assembly: GCA_002696205.1. Lineage (GTDB taxonomy): Bacteria > Pseudomonadota > Alphaproteobacteria > Rhodospirillales > Casp-alpha2 > UBA1479. The sequence continues at coordinate 1,344 of NZRL01000125.1, forward strand.
CGGAAGAGTTGAAGAAACTGCCGGGCATGTTGGTGATCGACGCGATCATCATCCGCCAGGCGACCTCCGTTCAGGAAAAGCGTGGGGTCAATCTGCTGTCTCAATTGCAGACCAACTTCTCCGGCAACGTGTTCCAATTCACCCGCGACGGCGCGACAACGGGCGGTACGGCGACGAACCGCATTCAAAACGCCCTGACTATCGCGCTCGGGACCGCGTCCCAGAACTCCATCGACTACAACTTGAACATCGCCAACAACACCGACAGCCGCACGGAAATCCTGGCCAGGCCCTCGATCACGATTCTGGAAGGTGAGACAGGCAGCTTCTTTCTGGGCCAGGAAGTGACCTATTCGGTCGACGGCGACGGCTCCGATTCCTTCGATAAGGAAGTCGGCATCTCTTTCGAGGTAACGCCGGAAATCCTGGACGGCGGGCGCGTGCGGCTCGAGGCCAAAGCCGAGTTCGATACCTTCACGACCTCGACTTCGTCGGTCACCTACGCGCGGGTCATCCCGACGCTGAAGAACCGCCTGTCCTCGACGGCGATCCTGACCGTCGGCCAGACCCTTGTCCTGGGGGGCGGCACGGAAGAGGAAAAGTCCAAGACCTCGGATGACGTGCCGCTGCTCGGCCGCGTGCCGCTGTTGCAGTATCTCTTCAGTTCCAAGGTCTCCACGACGCAGGATACCTCCCTGGTCTTTTTGATCACGCCGCGCCTGGCCGAGAGCCTGGACGATGCCGAGAACGTCAATGCCGCCGCGGGCGAGCAGGGGATCAAGGTCGAAAGCGACGTCATGCGCCAATTGCGTCAAAGATTCCGCAACTGGTTCGACCCGACCAGCAATCTGACGAAAGCCCTGATCGGCCTGTCCTATTCCGATCTTTACCGGGAGTTCCGCGTCGGTGATCTGAAATTCTCGGACACCGACCAGGACGGCGATTTCGATCATCTGCTGGCCAAGGACGGGGACGGGTTTCTCAATACCTATGAAGAAGGGTTCTTCCCCGAACTGCTCCGGTACTTCTATTTCGATTGAGAGCAGGACTTAAGGACGGCGGCATGACCGGCAAAGCCGCGCATACCCGAATACCTCTCCGGCACCTCCGGCATCATCGTCTGCGTGCGGTGGCTGTCGCCGCCGTCGTATCCGCTGGCCTGGGAAGCTGGGCAGCGGTGGGGCCGTCCATGGCCCAAGCACCGGACCCCAACCCGCCGGCGATTTCGCCGCCGAAGGTATCCTCACCCGACTTGACCGCACCCGACGTCTCGGCGCCGGACCCCGCACCGGCGGCGACGGAGGGTTCGCGTTTTCAGGCAAAAGTCGCCAAAGCATTTGAAAAATCCGGACTTTTCAAGGGGCTGGATCTGGAAAAGGCAGGCGAGAACGGCAAGGCCCGAAGCCTGACCCTGCCCAAGGATCGCGGCAGCATTGAATTTTTCTATCTGCCGGACGGGTCCGAGGAACAAGACACCGAGGCGGCGCCCGAAGACACCTCGGAAAAGCCCGCTGCCGCACCGGCGCCATCGGAAGGTGCGCCGACACCGGCACCCGTCACGACGGTCGAAACCGTAGAGCCGGGCGCCGCACCGGTCGGCGCGGCGGCTCCCGGCGCGACGGTCTCGGAGATTACCGACGACACGGTGAAGGGCAGCTATCATTTCATCTACAAACGGGACGACCTGCCGCTGAACCTGTTCGCGGAGAATTCGGGCAAGACCGGCGCGATCGACCTCATCCTCAAGGACGTGGTGATGATCTACAGCTCCGAAGAGCGGGACACGCGCCTCGCCAAATTGAAGCTGGACCCTGGCACGGGGCGGTTTCTCCGTAAGTTCATCACCACCAAACGCCGGGCCATGGACCTGCCGGCGGGCGGGTTGGTCTTCGCGCGCTTGATCGTCAAGGACAACCCGTTTCTCGATAAACTCGACCGTGCGCTCGATTTCAAGGAGCGCGAGGTGCTGGTGCGGGGCGAGCTCAGCTACCGTATGTTCCGCCGCCTGGCGGGCCTGCCCGTGCCGACGGCGAAGCCGGACGTAACGCCGGATGACCTGTCCCTGTCGTTCAATCTGGAAGGCTTCCGGCCGCCGAAGATCGGCCGTTACGTCGATGCTTCGGACGTGGCGCTACGGATCGCGCCGGACAAGGATGGGCGGGTCGACATGACCGGTTCGGCGGCGGCCCGCTTCGGGTTCGGTGCACGCAAGGTGAAGGCGCGCGGCGTTCTGGATTTCGACGCCGTATCTGGTGACGGCGAACCCGTCTTTCGTATGACCGCCAAGGCGGGAGAGCGCGACCTGCGCAACATCAAGGTCGACGGCGCGCAAGTGACCGTGATGGATTTCCTGTTTTCGCTCGACGATGACTATACGCCCAAACTACGCGCCGAAGGATTTGGCGAGCAGGCGGGGCAGCGGATCCCCATTGCCGGCGAGTTGGACGAGGAAGACGGGCGCAATCTGTTCAAGCTGGACGGCAACTCGCTTGAAGCCATCGCCGGATTGGATATTCCGGGATTGGACGAAATCAAATTACCGACGCTGCCCAAATTGACCACGGGCCGCGCCGTCGCCGCCGATACGGTTGTGCGCGGGCAACCGGCCAAGGTCATTATCGGGCCGATCACAAATAACGATGCCGCCTATGTCGGCCTCTCGGTCGATGGCGGTGGTTTGGAAACGCTGGTGCCGACGGGGGCGCTCGGCGACCTGGGCCAGATTGAGACGGGGCGTGCGCTCTACCTCTATCTGCCGAAAGGCCGGGCACCGCCGCGTCTGGCCGACCTGCCGCCGTCTTTCCGGCCACTGTTCGAGGAATTCTTTACCGAGGAAGACCTCGCGGCCGCCAAACCGGGCCTGAACTTGTTCCAGGCCTCCGACTTTGCGGAAAAACATCCGTTCAACCGGCTGCTGTCCCTGTTCCGCCGGGGGGAGACGCAGCCCGGCAGCATCCGCATTCTCGGGCAGGTCGATCCCCTGGTCTTCGACGAACCCGAAGATTCCGTGTCCGAAACCTGGGGGCGCGGCGAGGCCAAGTCCCGCTTGAAACGTATTCTCGCCAGTCTGCGCCTGCGTGGCCGGGTTGAGGGACTGAACGGCATCGGTCTGGGCAGCCTGTTCCGGCTGGCCGACCGGGCCGAGTTCGCATTCGAAGGCACAAAATCCGGCAAGGTCACTGCGGGTCTTGATTTCGGCGGTACTTTGAAGATGGCCGGAGCAAGCGCACCACGCCGGTTCGAATTTGCCGCCACCGGGTCGTCTGGCGGCGCGTTCTCCTGGCGCGGTGACGAAGTCGACGCCAAGGGGGAGGATGTTCGGGGCGGACAGCGCATCATGCTCTCCGGCGTGATCAAGAACCGGCGCCTGGAGGCCCCGCGCATCCAGCTCGCCGGTCGTTACCGTTTGGGCGATCTTTTGCCGGCCGAAGTGCCGGGCCTGGCCGATCTGGAACTGCAGGACGTGTTCCTGAGCCGGGGGGTGATTTCCGCCGCTCTGGGGCGGGCCGGCGCGCGGTCGGGCATCACCATCGTGGACAAGCCCGGGGTCGCCTTCGCCGTCATCGACGTCAGCCGCGGCGTGCGCCCGGCAGCCTATCTGCCCGGTTTGGACCGCACCCCCTTGGCCGATCTGGAATTGCCCGAAACGGCTTTGCTGATCGCCGGGGAGGGCACGGACGCCACCGCCGTCGACGGTCTGCCGCCGGCCATGGCGGCGGCGTTGAAGAAGAGCCTGCGGAACGGCGGCATCGACTTGGCCCCGGGCATCTCCTTTCTTTCGCGCCTCGGCTTCGACGGCGGCGATCCGTTGGCCCGGCTGGCCCGGCGATTGGGTGTCCCTGCAAACGAGACGGCCTTCCTTTCGGGCAAGATCCCGGCAAGCGTGGTCAAGGCCATCGCGGGCGGAGCGCGGCCCAAGTCCGTCGCGGGATTATCGCTGACCGCACAGCTCCCGCGTCTGACCCTGCCGGGGCTCGACAAGCTGTTCAAACTGTCCGAGGTCACGCGCCTGAACCTGGCGCCTGACGACGCGGGAGTTTTGGGCCTGACCCTGACCTCCGGCGGGACATTCACCGTGCCCATCGTGAACCGTGAGGAACAGGTCGCGCTGACCGCCCGTATCACCGGCAAGGGAGCCGAGCGCCTGGCGACGGCGGTGATCCTGGCAGGTGACGCAAAGGCGCCCAAACTGAACCTGACGGCCGAGGCGCCGCTCGATTTCAAGGACCTGAAGAAGGCCAAGGACTTCGTCGTCACCGTGGACAACGGCCTGACGCTTTCCGATCTGCTGGGCACGGACGTTCCAGGCATCGGCAATCTGCGCCTGGCCGAGGCCAAGCTGTCGCTCGGCCATGTCCGGGGGACCTTGGCCCTCGGCGAGACGACCTTCACGGTCAACCTGGCGGCGCTCGGGGGCGGCGGAGGCGGGGGCAATCCGCTGGCCCGCCTGATGACGCTGGAGGTCGCGGACCTGCCGGGGCTCAAGGTCATTCCCGGCCTCGGCGCGACGCCGCTCGCCGATGTGTCGCTCAACGATCTCGTATTCGCTTATGTGCCGGCCCTGCCGGGGCTGGGGGGAGGCGGGTCCGGCGGTCTATCCCTGGACGCCTTGCCGGACCCGCTCAAGCATCTGAAGGACAAGCTGGCCCTGCCGTCCGGCAGCGGCGGGGGAGGCCTGTTGCCGGGTCTCAACCTGGCCTCGGCCCTGGACCCGGCGAAACTCGGCAAGCTCTCGGACCTGTTGGGCAAGCTGGGGGCCGGTAACGGCAAGCCTTTGAAACTGCGGGCGGTGATGCCGGGCGAGGTCTTGGCCTTCATCCGCGACAAACTTCCGGCGCGGAAAAAGGGCGGGAAGGGCGATACCAAGAAGAAGATCAAGGCCTTGGCCAGGACGGCGGTCGCCCAGATCGTCAAGCGCACCAACCTGACCATTCCCATCCCCGCGATTAAGTTGCCGGGCGTCGGCGATTACCTGTCGTCGCGCAAGGCCGAGATCGCGGTCAAGGGCGCTGTCGGCGAAAGCGGCGAAGCCATCCTGACCACCTCCATCGCGGGCACGTTCGACTTCGCGCTCCCGGGCACACCGACATCGGGCAGCCTCGACCACGAGATTGCGGTCACCCTGGATACGGCACGCAACCTCAAGACCGCATTGGCCGGTACCGGGAAGCTCGACAACGTCGGCGGGACGCTTGAGCTGAGTGGGTCGTTGGAAAAGACCGATGGCGACAAGCGGGCGGACCTCGCGTTGAAACTGGACGGCGACGGCCTGACCCTGGCCAACGTCATGGGCCTGAATGTTCCGGGCGTGTCCGATGTGGCGCTGACCAAGGCGTCCGTGCGGGCCGGATTGCTGAGCGCCGAGATCACCTTGAAAGAGGCCGCATTCACGGCGACGGCATTCGATTTCGCCAAGGGCAGGGCGCCCATCCTGGCCCTGACGGCGGCGAACCTGGACGCCGGGCAATTGCTGCCCGCGCTGTCTGGGTCGGTGCTGGATGCCGCCGTGCTGGAACGCTCGACCTTCCTCTTTCTGCCACAAGGCAGGAAGGAGGGGCTGGCCGAGGCAGGCTGGCCCGAGGAGTTGCAGGGCCGCTTCGATCTGGCCAAGGTGGGCGACGGCTTTAATGCCGACCTCGCGGCGCGGCCCAAGCCTGACGGCCAGTTGGCCGATTTCCTAGGCGGGTTGGGCATCCGTCTGGCCGAACCGTTGGACATTGAAGGCCGCTTCGCCGCCAATCCGTTCACGGCGGCGCCCAAAGACCTGCTGGCCGCCATCGACCTCAAGGCCGCTCTGCCGAAGCTGTCCTTCGACAAGATCGGCGCCGTCGTCATCGACTTCCCGGATCGTCCGGTGCTTGCCCTCAAGGGAACGGACAAGGGGTTGGCGACGCGCATCGATACGGCGATCCGCTTCACCCTGCCGGCCCTGCGGCGCAGCTATCAGGGCGAGGGATCGTTCACCACCGCGCCCGGCGAGGACGGACGGCGCATGCTCGCCTTCGCCGGATCGGCCCTGGATACCGGCGGGCGGCGGGCGTTGATCGAAGCCTCGATGGCACTGCCCGGGTCGCCCCGGGACTTCCGGCTCAAGTTCTCGGGCGAACAGACGCTCTCCAGCCTGCTCGGCGTCGATATTCCGGTGATTGGCGACCTGGCCTTGAAAGAGGTCGAACGCGACCCGGACTTCCTGGTCGCCAAGATCGCCCTGAAGGGCTTCGAGACGACGGTCGGCGCGTTCAAGACCGACGGGCGCTGGGCGGTGACGTTCTCGGCCGAGGGATTGAAGCCGTCGGAATTCATTCCCGGCCTCGACGGATCGCCCCTCGCCGGGCTGACCCTGCCCAGGGCCGCCTTCACCTATATTCCCAAGCGCACGGGCGACGGCACGGCCCTGCGCTTGCCGTTCGACATGGCGGGCCTGCCGGACAAGGTCCGGTCGGCGGTCGGCCCCTTGCTGTCGCCCTTCGGCGGGGGTGGGTCGAGCTTCCGCCCCGGTTTGAACCTCAAAAGCTTCCTGAATCCCGGCGACCTTCCCGCGTTGAAGAAGATGTTCGCCTTCGCGGGCGGCGGCGGTGGGAAGCCGTTGAAGCTGTCGGGTGTGTTGCCGGTCGAGGCACTGAAATCCCTGATCCCGAGCGGCGGCGGCGGGAGCGGCGGGGGGCTTGGAGCGAAGGCAAAGGACGCCGTTGCCAAGCTGGTCCAGCAGGTCGACCTGGAAACCAAGCTGCCGGCGGTCAACCTGCCGGGCGTGCGAGACGTGGTCGCCTTCGGCGATCCGGTGTTGCGGATTCAGGGCGTACCGGGCAAGGGCACGGTCGCGTTGGTCACCCGCATCGCCGGCGACATGACGGTAAGCCTGCCTGGGGTCAGCCCGGTTGAAATGACCGGCAGCCTCCGCCTGGTCGCGCGGGGCGACGGCGTCGGCCTGGACGTTGCGGGAGACAGCGACCGCCTGCGCCTTGGGGGCAGCGTCGATCTGAACAAGGCCGATCCGCGCCTGCAACTGACCGTGACCTCGGACATCACCGTCGCCGATCTGGTCGGCACGTCGGTGCCCGGCATCGGCGATCTCGCGCTGACCGACGCGCGGATCGGCTCGGAGATCATTTCCGTGACGCTGCAATTGCGCGGCTCGCAGACCCCCCTGGCCCTGTTCGATTTCAAATCCGACAAGAAACCCTTTGCCGCGCTGGTTCCCGAGAACGTCGACGCCGCCGACTTCATCCCGGGTCTGCGCGGCACGGCGCTGGACAACGCCAAACTGGTGCGCGGCGCGCTGGTCTACGTGCCGTACGGTAAAGACGCCTATCCGACGAGCGAGTTCTATCCCGACAGCGTCACCAACGCCCTGGCCCTGGTGTCACGGGGCGGCGCGTTGGAACCGGCACAAGGATTACGGGCGGGCTTCATCCTGGAGCCCAAAGCCGATAGCCCGTTCGACAAGGCCCTGACCTTTGTCGGCGTGCGGCAGGAAACGATCGAGGTCGCGGGCGCACTGCCCAACGTGGTCCTGGGAAAGGGGGGCGGTCGGGGGCTCAACGGCGATCTTTTGAAACAGGCCGTCGCGGCGGTCGATTTGGAAGCGCGCCTGCCGGCGATCAATCTGCCGGGCATCGAGAAGGTGGTGACGCTGGGCGCCCCCTACCTGCGGATCAAAGGCGCGGCGGTTCCGGGCCGCGACGGCAAACCGACCGGCGAGGTCAAGTTGCGGGTCGGCATGGCGGGCGACCTGACCCTTAAATTGCCGGGCCACGACCTGGGCTTCGAGGGCGGGATCGACATCGAAAAAGCGACGGGCGGCAAGGCGTTCAGGCTGGCCCTTCGGTCGACCTCCACGGTCAATTGGGACAAGGCCTTCGGCCTGCCGTTCGTCAGCCTGAACAAGTTGGGCCTGACCGGTGCCATCGAGCGCACGGCGGAAGGTGCGGCAATGCTCGACGCTTCGCTGACGACGACGGCGCGGCTCGACAAGCAGGAATTCCAGGCGGTCAGTACGCTGACCTTGAAATCCAATACCGCGCCGGAATTGCGCTTCACCATTCCGGGCAGGATCGACGTCGCCAACCTGCCGGTGGTCGGCGGGCTCAAGGGCGTGAACGAACTGAGCTTCGCCAACCTGTGGATCGGCACGGGTGGTCTCGGCGGCAAGGTTCGGATCGACAAGCTGGGCATCGGCGGCGAGGGCGCGATCTTCCTGCATGGCGGCAAGCCGGTGGCCCTGGTCAAGGCCGACCCGTTCAAGATCACCGACCTGGTCGGCAATTCGGGCCTGGCCAGCAAGTTCAAACAAGTGCTGGAGGGGGCGGCGCAGATCACCCTGCCGGAATCCGTCTTCGCGATCTCCACGGCGGACCTGTCGACGGCGACCATCGGCGATCTTCCGGCGGGCATCCGCCCGATGTTGAGCGGTCTGATGCCCAAGTCCGGCGGTGACAAGCGGCGGCTGCCGTTCGGCACCGGCGTGTCGTTGATCGCGGCGCTGAGCGAAGCCAACCTGCCGCCCGCGATCCGGCAGGCCGCGACCCGCGACATCAATATATTCAAGGCCGTCGATGGGCCGTTGTTGCTGGGCGGAAGTCTGAAGGGCGTGTTCGACGGCAACCTGGAGGCACGCCTGGAAGCGCGCCTGCCCGATTTCAAACTGCCGGACGGCCAGCCCTGGCGAAAGCTGGTCTCGCTGGACAGCGTCGGCGCCGAAGGCTTTCTGTTCATCGACGTGCCCAAGCTGCAGATGGGCCTGGGCGCGGCCGGCAATGTCACGCTGGATGTGCCGCGCGTGGGTGAGCCGTCGAAGTCCGATAAGCTAAAATTCGCGGGCGATCTCTATGCTTCGTTCGATGCCGTGTCCTGGGCCGGCAGCTTCAAACTGGCGGCCAAGATGCGCGGCGACTGGCATCAGCCGTTCGGCATTTCAAAGAACCATACCTTCCGCAACCCGGCGATCCTGATCGGCTTCGACAGCGAGGGCAGCGTCGAATTCGGCGTCGGCGCCTCGGCGATCATGACCGGGCTGGGGCCGAAACAGGACCGCACGGTCGAGGCCGACGCCGACTTCCTGATCAACATCAACTTCTCGACCTCGATCCCGTTGCCCAAGAAGCTGGCCATCGTGCTGAAGGCGAAGGGCGAATTGAACCAATGGGTCGCGCTGGAAACCATGGAGGGCACGTTCAAGGGCGTGCTGGGCGGGCCCATGGCGAACGAGGTGTTGAAGGTCCTGCCGGACAAGGCGTCGCGCGACACGGCAAAGGCGCTGCAGAAGGAAATCCTCAAACGGTCGGTCTTCGACATCATCCGCCTGGATGAATTGCCGCTGCCGACCTTCAGTGTCACCGATCCGGAAATCTTCTTCGCCACGCCGGGCTCGAAAATTCCGGGCCGCGATGACACCTTGGACACCATGGGGGTACGGGTCGCCGGAGCGGCCCATATGGCGTTGTTCGGCAAGAAGAAGCGCTTGGCGGGGGCGGACCTGCGTCTGACCCTGTCGGACGGTCTGATCCTCAAGGGCGATCTCGGCGACATCACCGTGCCGCCGGTCCTCAAGGTGCAGAACGCCAAGGTCGATATCGTCGCCAATTTGAAGCAACTGCCGCACTTCAAGGTCTCGGGGACGACCGAATTCATCGGCGCCAAGGACCACGTCGATATCGAGTTTTCCAAGGACCGCATCCATTTCGAACTGGAACGCGACCTGGGCCGCGTCATCAAGACGCGGTTCCTGGCGCAGACGGATTCCGGCGACGTGCTCGGGGCCCGGGAGTTCCTGGTCGAGGCCGATACCCAGACCGAGGTCGACAAGCTGATCTCGGACGAAGTGTTCCCCCGCATGGGCATTCCCAAGGTCGTCTTCGACGCAATCAAGTCACAGACGCCGTTGTTCATCCATGGGCTCAAATTCCGTGGCAAGCTGGTCGAATTTCTGAAGGGTGGCGACGTGACGCTGGAGATCGATCATTCGTTCTTCGGCACGCGCATGAAGGAACCGGCGGTGGCGACCGTCAAACCGGTCTGGGCCTCGGCCAATCCGGTCGAGGTTCTGCCCGTCAACGCCATCGGCGCGGCCATGGGCAAGAGCTTCTTCGCCTATCTGGTCGATCATCCGGTGCGGCTGGGCAAGGTCAACCTCGGGCTGGTGTCCTTGGAGCATGCGAGTCTGTCGGCCGAACGTGGCTCGACATCTTCGCGCTTCAAGATCACGGGCAAGGTCAACGCCCTGGGTCTGCCGTTTTCGGAAACCACGGCCTACCTGGACAACAAAACCGGCCTGACCCTGGACTCGACAACCGAGATCAACATTGGGCTGCCCCTGGGCCCGATCGGTAATCTGGCCCGCAGCGAGACGACCTTGCATTACGAATTGAACCCGGCGGGGGTCAGCCACAAGATCAAGCTGGACATGTCGACGGCGGCGCTCGGCTTTAAGGATTCCATCCATTTCAAACTGGACGGCGACCTGACGCGGACCGACGTCTCGTTCAATTCCACCCACCCCTGCGCCAAGTTCGATTCCAAGGCGACCATGGACGCGGGTGACATTCGCAACCTCGCCCTCAAGCTGGGCCAGGGGAATGCTCAGCCGGTCGACTTCATCCAGGCGGTCAAGTTCAAGCCGCAGATCAATCTGCCGTCCCCGCAGGATGCCTTGAAGTGCGGTGCCCGCGTTGCCGGCTTGGCGGCGGCGGCGGTCGATGCCGCGGGTGAGGGGCTGAAACATGTCGCCAACGCCGCGAACCTGGTGGTCGGCGCCGTCGGCGACCTGGCAGGCCAGATCATTCAGGGCTTGAAGTCGCTGGACTGCAAACTGCTGCGCCTGGGCGATTGTCCCCGGCCGTCCGATTGCCGTGGCTCGGAGCGCTGGAATAACGACCTCAAGCGGTGCTGGATCCGCGATGAATTCCTGCTTCGTCACTATTCCATCGGCTACAAGGACAAAGGCTGGTGCGCCGATATTCGCGGCGCCAAGGATAAATGGGGCCAGGAGATCATCCCCTGGAGTTGCCACGGCAAATGGAATCAGGCCTGGCGGCTGCTCAGCGACGGCCGGATGCAGAACCGCAAGGGCGGCTGCATGGCGGCGGATGGCTATCGGGAAGGCCGGACGGTCACCCTGGCGCCTTGCAACAATTGGCAGGCGCTGAAGATGGAGTTCCTGGAAACCGGCCAGATCATCGCCCATCGCCAGGACGGCAGCGGCGGCGCCTGCCTGGCCATTCACAAGGACAAGGTCGTGCTTTGGGGCTGCGACCGGGTCGGGGAGAAATGGACCGACCTTTGGATCCCCTACGATCCCTTCCGCAAGAAGGTCGTCAACCCGGCCCTGGAGCGCCAGTCGGCCCGATTGGAGGCGGCCTACAAGACGCCGATCAGCAACGATCCGCCGGTGCCTTTCATGCGTTATTGGAAGCGCAGCACCAACGAGTACTATCACACCGCCGACCCGGCCCAGTTCGGCGAAGGCCGCGACGGTTGGAAATACGAAGGCAAGGTCGGCATGATCTTTGCCAAGCGCGCACCCGGCACGGTGCCGCTGTTCCGCTTCTGGCGGCGGGCCACGCGGGGCCAGAACCACGTCTATACGACAGACCCCAACCCATTCCGGGGCGGGCAGCGTGGCTTCAATTTCGACGGCGTCGCGGGCTACGTCTACAATCGGGAAATCCCCAATACCGTGCCGTTCTACCGCTACCACGAAAGCGACAACACGAACTATTACTACACCGGCGATATCCACAATCTGGGCACTCGGCCAGGCCGCCCTTGGCGATATGAAGGCGTCGCCGGCTACCTTCCAAAGGAAGAGCCGCCGCTGATCCCGCCGGTCGAGCCGTCCAATCCCGTACCGCTGGCCTTCGACAATTCCATCCAGGTCTTTCCCAAGCCGGCCGAAGGCACGGTGCCGCTCTACCTTTATGGCAAGATCGAAAACCGCCGCCGCAAGGCGCCCGATATCCTGGCCCTCGATTTCAACGAACGCGGCTACGGATCGCCCGCGATCTATTACGCCGGGGTCGCGGGATATGTCTTCAAGGACAAGCGGTCGGGAACGGTTCCTGTCACCCAACGCCAACACGGCAAGACCGATGGATTGGGGTATGCCCCGGGACCCGATTTCGGACCCGGCAAGGACGCCCGGATCGTCAACGCGCAGCCGGTGCCGTTGCTGCGTTATTTCAATCCGAAGGCCAACGATCATCTCTATACCGCCGACCCGGATCAGTTGGGCGACGGACGGGACGGTTATGTGCGTGACGGCGTCGCGGGGGCGATCTTCCCGGGCCGGGTCAAGGGCAGCGTGCCGCTCTACCGCTATTGGAACGGCGCCAAGCAGGACCACATCTTCACCACCGATTTCCAGGACCTCTGGTACGGCAAGGACGGCTACGACTATGTCGCCGTCGAAGGTTACGTCTATCCCATGCAGGAGAAGGGCACCAAGGCGCTGCACCGCTACCGCAACGGATCGACCAACGACAATCTGCTGACCACGGATTTCGACGAGTTCGGCGGCAAGCGCGGGGCGCGTGGTTTTGCGTATGTGAAGGTCGAAGGCTGGGTGCCGCGGATGACGGCGCCGGGCGCCCGGGAGAAAGCGGTGAAGGCCGCGCCGGAGATGATGCTGCGCTACCGAAATGGCGGCACGGGCGATCATGTGATCGCCGCGGGTTTCGGGACGATGGGCGAAGGCGCCAACGGCTATGCCTTGGACGCACCGCTCGGTATGATCTTCACGAAAAAGGCCAAGGATACTGTGCCGCTTTACAGCTATTGGCACGCGGGCAACAAAGACACCTATTACACGGCGGATTTCGACGGCTTGGCCTGGGGCAAGGACGGTTGGTCCTATCAGGGGATCGCCGGTTGGATATACGACAAGGAACGGCCCGGCACGGTGGCGCTCCGCGTCTATCACTCCTCGGCCCAGCGCGAACACATGCTGGCCCGCGACGGCGGCGGTAAATCGGGCTACACCGCGCAGGGCATCGTCGGTTGGGTGCCTGAATTCAAGGCGCCGGGGACGGACACGCCGGTTGCCAAATCGACGCCGCAGATCCTTGCCCGCTATGTCAACGCCAAGACCCGCGATGCCCGCCTGACCGCCGGCGACGGCGAATTCGGCCAGGGGGCGGGCGGATATCTTCCCGACCGGTATTTGGGCTACATCTGGCCGAGACGGGACCAGGGACTGGTGCCGCTCTATCGCTACTTCAACGCCCAGACTAAGGACACCTATGTCGCGACCGATTTTTCGGAGCGTTGGTACGGGACCGAAGGTTATGTCTACGAAGGCATTCTCGGCTACGTCCTGGGCAAGGAAACGGCGGGCGCCGTGGCGCTTCACCGCTACGTCAACGACGCCAGCCGCGACACCCGCGTGACCACCTATTTCACGGAACTGGACGGCAAGAGCGGCCGGGACGGCTACCGGTATCAAGGCATCATCGGCTGGGTGAACCCGTTCGTCCCTCCGGGCCTGGACCAGCCGGAGAAACCGTCCGATCCCGTTCCCTTCGTGCGCTATCGCGATGCCAAGACCGGCGCCTGGCTGCTGACCGCCGGGCCTGCCTTCGGTGCGGCCAAGGGCGACCTGAAAATCGACCGCGCCCAGGGGCGTGTCTTCACCACCCGCGCCCCCGGCACGGTGCCGCTTTACGAATACGCCAAAGGGAAAGGGCACGTCCGCCGCTACGCCACCGACTTCGGCGAGTTCCTGTTCGGCAAGGAAGGCTTCGGCTATCTGGGGATCGCGGGCTTCGTCTATCCCAAAGCGCGGGCCGGGGCGGAGCCGTTCGTCCGGTTCGCAACGCGTGACAACGGCGGTCACGTTCTGGCCGTCGACAAGGCAGAGTTCACGGGTAAGGGCGGCTACGCAGGTGCCGCCGAAATCGGTTTCGTGCCTGCCTATTCGGAGGAACCGTCGCCTGAATTCCGAAACCTCTACATCGCGACCAACGACAATTTCAGCTGCCTGAGCGCCAAGCCAGAGGCGGGCGGAAATTTGGAATCCATGCTCTGCGCCGAAAACGGAGATATGCGGTTCACGCTCTGGTCCGACGGGACCCTGCGCCACGACCCCAAGGATCTCTGCCTGGGTACGGCCCTCAAGGGGGGCAAGCCGGACGAGGTTGGGGTTTATACCTGCGATTATTCCCCCGGCCAGCAATGGGATATCCGCTGGACCGGCAAGCGGCCGGCCCGCCCGGACCCGACAGCGGCGGCCCGTCTGGTGCACAAACAAAGCGGACGCTGTCTTGGATTGGCCGATGCCTCGGGCCGGGACGAGGTCGAAGCCCAACTGATCATATGCTCCGTCGGCAATGATCCGGCCAAGGCCGGGCCGCAGGTTTGGGCCATGGATAAGGCCGTGCCGAAATACGTCTTGCCGGGGACCGACGCACCGGTCCAGGCCGCCCCGCCGCAGATGCTGGTCCGCTACGTCAATCCCAAGGCGAAGGGCGCCGATCATCGTATCGTCAAAGGGTTTGACGAAATAGGCAGGGGCAAGGACGGCTTCATCCCTGACGTGTTGATGGGCCGCATCCACCCGACGCGGGCCCAGCAGGGCATGACACCGCTCTATCGCTACGTCTCGGCGGCCGCCGGCGATACCATGTACACCGCCGACTTCCTGGAGATGCGGTTCGCCACGGGCGGGTACCGATACGACGGCGTGCTCGGCTATGTGCAGGCCGATAGGGGCCCGGGGCTGGTCGCGCTGCACCGCTATTACAACAAGTCCAAGGCCGACCACCTGGTGACCACGAACCTGGACGAACTGGACGGCGCCAGCGGCAAGAACGGATACCGTTATGAAGGCATCGCCGCCTATACGCCGGATACGGGGGCCGAGGTGCGGGATGGCTGGGGCCGGGTGTATCTCGCGAACCTGGGCGGCATGGTCTGTTTAAACCGGAACGGTGACCGCAGTTTGGGATCGCGCCGTTGCGAGGATGAAGGCAGCCAGGCGCTGGCCTTCTGGTCCGACGGCACGCTGCGCGATCCGGGCGGTACGGTCTGTTTGACCACCGACCGGGCGGGCAAGACCGCACCCGAGATGAAGCCCTGCGACAACAACCTGACACAGCGCTGGGTGGCGGAATGGCAAGGCGGCAAGGCGCCTGCGGTCCCTGGCGGAAAGGCAGGCATGCACCTTGCCCATTGGCTCTCCGGGGCCTGCGTCACGTTGGCCGACGGATCGGGCCGCGACGACATCGCCGCCGTCATGGCGCCCTGCGAGAAGTTCGCCAAGGACGACCGCCGCGCGACCTGGTGGCCGCATGTCGAGCCACCGGAATTCGTCGCGCCGGGCACGTCGTCGCCTGTCGTTCGGAGGGACCCGGTCCCGCTGGTTCGCTACGTCAATCCGAAGGCGAAATCCGGGGATCGCCGTCTGACCGCCGGGGCCGAGGCCCTTGGTCTGGGCAAGGACGGCTATGCCATGGAGACGGCACAGGGCTACGTCTGGACCGGTCGCGCACCCGACACCGCGCCGCTCTATCAGTATGTGAACACGGCGACAGGCGATCATTTCTGGACCCCGGATTTCCGCGAACTCGGCTGGGGAGCGGAAGGCTACGACTACACGGGCGTGGCCGGATACCTCTATGCCGAACAGCGCCCGGGAACAGTGGCGTTGCACCGATACGTTAACTCGGCCAAGGGCGATCACGTGCTGACTGCTGACGCGGACGAGTTCGGCGGCAAGGCGGGCAGGGGCGGCTATGCCTACCAAGGCATTGCGGCCTGGGCGCCGCGTTATCCGGAAGACCCCATCGACGGCTACAAGGGGCTTTACCTCGCGACCAACAAGAACCTGAGCTGCCTGGACGGCCAGGCCAAGCTCGGCGCGCCGGTGACCTCGTCCTTCTGTCACGATCACAAGGGGCCGAAGTTCTCGTTCTGGCAGGATGGGACGCTGCGGTTCGAGGATGCGGGCAAGGACGGCACCAAACTCTGCCTCGACGCCGGCAAGGGCGGCGTGGTCCTGGCGCGGTGCGCCTATACCCGATCACAGCAGTTCACGCCGCGTTGGCAGGGCGCGTTCCCGGCGGCCGTCGATCCGGCCCGCCCGTTGCAGATCGTCCAGGCCGATACGGGCAAATGCCTGGCCCTCAAGAATGCCTCGGGCCAGGACGGCGTGGTCGCCGTGCTGGAGGCCTGCAAGGCGCCGGGCGACACGGTTCAGACCTGGTCCGCCGGCACGGAACGTCCGGTATTTACGGCGCCTGGCATGGAGATCGCCGAGCAAATTTCGACCCCGCTGCCGTTCATCCGCTATGCCAACCCGAAGGCCAAGGGCGGCGACCACTTGATGCAGGCCGGGCCGAAACCGTTCGGTCTGGGCAAGAACGGCTACGAGATGCAGACCGCCCAGGGCTTCATTTTCAAGACCCGCGCGCCCGGCACGCAACCGCTCTACCGCTACAGGGACAGTAAGACCGGGGACACGATCTACACCGGCGACTTCCACGAATTCCGCTATGCCAAGGGCACAACGGCCTACGACGGCTGGGTCGGCTACGCCTATGGCAAGGAGCGCAAGGATGCCGTCGCCTTGCACCGCTATCACAACAAGGCCAAGGGAGATCACCTGCTCACCGCTCATCCCGCCCGCTTCGGCGGCAAGGCGGGCAAGGACGGCTACGTTCCCGACGGCGTTGTCGCCTGGGTGCCGCCTTACGACGAAACGCCCAACCTGGCGCATCAAGGTCAATATGCCGCGACCCACGGCAACCTGACCTGTCTGGACGCGGAAGGAAAAGACGGCGGGCCGCTGTTGTCGAGTTACTGCGGCAAGGCGGAGGGCAGGCACCTTGTGTCCTTGTGGAATGATGGGACCCTGCGCCAGGACGCAAGCGGCCTTTGCCTGAGCTTACGCACGCCGAACAAGGGCGGGGCCAAAGGTGCCGAAGTGACGTTGGACCGCTGCGACTACACCCGCGCGCAGCAATGGTCACTGGGCAAACCCGGCCGCGACAAGGCCTTGAAGATCAGCCATACGGACTCGGCCAAATGCCTAGGTATCGCCGACGCCTCCGGCCAGGACGGCGTGGAGACCCGGGCCTACCCTTGCGGCAGTGCTGCCCCCGATCTGCAGAGCTTCACGCTGACGACCGAGCGCCCCGAATTCGTTCCGCCGGGCATGGAACTGGCCGAGGCGCAATCGACGCCGCTGCCGTTCATCCGCTACGTCAATCGCAAGGCCAAGGGTGGCGACCACCTGATGCAGGCCGGGCCGGAACCGTTCGGGCTGGGCAAGGACGGCTACGAGATGCAGACCGCCCAGGGCTTCATCTTCACGACCCGGGCGCCGGGCACGCAGCCGCTCTATCGGTATAAGGACAGTAAGACCGGGGACACGATATACACCGGAGACTTCCACGAATTCCGCTACACGAAGGGATCGGTCTCCTACGACGGCTGGGTCGGTTACGCCTACGGCAAAGATCGCAAGGGCGCGGTGCCGCTCCATCGCTACGCCAATAAGGCGAGGGGCGATCATCTACTGACAGCATATCCCGACCGGTTCGGCGGTAAGTCGGGAAAGGACGGCTATGCCCCCGACGGCATCGTCGCCTGGGTGCCGCCCTATGACGAAACGCCGGACAAGGAGCATCAGGCGGTGTTCGCGGCGACCCACGGCAATCTCACCTGCCTGGATGCCGAAGGGACCGATGGCGGGCCGCTGCTTTCCAGTTATTGCGGCAAGGCGGACGGCAAGCACCTCGTGACCTTCTGGAAGGACGGCACCCTGCGTCAGGACGCCAGCGGGCTCTGCCTGAGTTTGCGGACACCTTCCAAGGGAGGCAAGGCGGGTGCGGTGGTGACCGTAGACCGCTGCGACTACACCCGGTCGCAGCAATGGATCCTGGGCAAACCGGACCGCGACAAGGCATTGAAGATCAGCCATACGGACTCGGCCAAATGCCTGGGTATCGCCGACGGCTCGGGCCAGGACGGCGTCGAGACCCGTGCCTACGGTTGCACGAAGGGCGACCCCGACCTGCAGAGTTTCACGCTCACGACGGGGCGGCCGGAGTTCATTCCACCGGGCATGGACGCGCCCATTGCCAAGTCGGCCCCGGTGCCGCTGGTCCGTTATGCGCGGAGCGGCGGGCGCCCGTCGCATCTGTTCAAGCTGGGGCCGGAGGACTGGGAGACCGGCAGGGAGGGCTACACCATCGAAGTCCCACAGGGCACGATCCTGCCGAAACGCGCGGCCAAGACAGTTCCGCTCTACCGCTACCGCCACGGCGGCCGGGATCAGGTGCTCCATGTCTCGGACTTCCTGGATTACCGGTTCGCCAAGGACGGTTATGTCTTCGATGGGGTGCTTGGATACGTCCTGGCCGAACAGGCCAAAGGCGCGGTGGCCTTGCGCCGCTACCGCCACGGCCAGTCGGGCGACGATCTGTTGACCATCGACAGAGGCGAATACGGAGGCGACCGGGGCCGGGGCGGGTACGTTTTCCTGGGTGTTCAGGGCTGGGTCGAGCCGTATCGCGCGGTTCCCGTCACGCCGGTCTCTGCCGTCGCCGCCGTGACCAAGGACTGGTTTTGCCTGGCCGGACCGGAGGCCGCGGAAAACAACCGTGCCGTCATCATGCCATGCGCGCCGGACCGCGCCGCGACGTTCACCTATTTCGACGACGACAGCCTGCGCGAGGACGCCGGTGGGCGTTGCCTGACGTTCGAGAATGACCGCATGCCCGCGACCTGGGCCGATTGCGTCTACCGCGATCCGCGCCAGCGTCTCGCCTTGGCCTGGACCGGCAAGGGCAAGCCGCCCGAGGCGGCGGACGGCACGCGGCCATTGGGCCTGCGCCATGTCGAGACGAAGCGCTGTGCCGCCCTGCAACAAGGGAAGTTCGCAGCAGGGACACCGGTGATCCTGCAGAATTGTGCCGGCAAGGATGGCCGCGATGATCAGAACTGGCATGTCATGGCGGCACTGCCGCGGGCCAAGGCGTTGGCCGGTTGGACCGGCCTTTCCCTGGCCGGTGGTGGCGGCCTCTGCGTCAATCCGCCCACGGGCCGGGGCGGGGCGCAGGTCACTTTGCAGACATGCCTGGCCGGTCGCGGGCGCGCCACCTTCGCCCGTTATGACGACGGCACCTTGCGTCACGAGGCGACGGGAACCTGCCTGAGCATTCCGCCGGGCAGGGGCGGCAGTGTCACGGCGGAATTGCGACCTTGCCTGGTCAACAGTCCGACCCAGGTCTTCGAGATTCTTTGGAATGCCCCTGGCAAGGCCCCCAAAGCCCCCGACGCGGGCCGTGAATTCCGCCTGCGTCTGCCGGCCACGGGGCAATGCCTGGGCGTGCGCGGTGGGACTTGGGCCGAAGGCGGTCGGGCGGCGCTGACCCGCTGCGCGAAGGCCAGGGGCGCGCCGACGCAGAATTGGCGGCTTGAAGGGGAGGGGACGCAATAGGCCGGCAAACACTTGGCCGGTGGGTGGGTGGGGTTTGGGCCCAAACAAGACGAAACACAAACTGCGATCCGACGGCTAAATTTAATCTATTCACCAGCGGATTAGCCTGGTCGGCGTGACATTCGTCATAGATCGGAGAGGGCGGTTTGCGCTATCGATTGGTGCGGAGTTGCATCGTATCGAAGCAGCCGCGCGGATATTCGATCAACGAATACCGTTGATGCGGCGCCGAAGAGACGAGGGGGCTGAGGAAAAGTGCTACGGGAAATCCCCCGTCAGAGGGGACATTGGCTGTTGGGCAACGCGAAAGACGTGTTGCCGAACGCGCACCAGTTCGTTGCCGGGACGGCCGCCGCCCATGGTGGATTGGCGCGGTTTCGCGCCCTTCATCGGACGCTGTACGCCACGGTGCGCCCGGAAGACGTCCGGCACATCCTGTTCGACAACGTCGAAAACTACGTAAAGAGCTATCACTACCGGTCCACCAGCGTGATCAGCGGCTGGGGACTTCTGTTCATCGATGGAAATCTGTGGCGTCGGCGCCGCCGGATGATTCAGCCCGGGTTCAGGCGGGCTTCCTTGCGGCCCATTGCGGAGATCGCGGCGCGGGAAAGCGCCGCCGTCATCGACGACTGGCCGACCCGTCAAGGAAACGACGGTGCGATCGAGGTGGTCGCCGATCTGCGCACCATTGCGTTGCGGACGATCACGCGGGCGTTGCTCGGGATCGGGCTGGACGGTGAAAAGGCCGACCGCTTCGGGGAGGCCGTTTCCGGGGCCTTGAAGGTGCTCGGCCGGCGCAACAACGGTGTTGCCTGGCCATTTTGGATGCCGACGGCGGACAACCGGGCGCTCCATGACACGAGGGCCGCGCTTGACGACTTCCTGATGGACCAAATTCGCGCGCGGCGGGCGGCCTTGGCGGCAAACGAGGAAACCCCCGGCGGTATCTTGGAAAGCTATATCGGGGATCCCGAACTTTCCGACCAGAACGTATTGGACGAGACCAAGACTCTGTTCACCGCAGGCTTCGAGACGGCGGCAACCGCGCTGGCCTGGTCGCTGGGGCTGCTGGCGGATCACCCGGAAGTCGCCGAAGCCTGCGAAGCCGAAGTCGACCGCGTGTTGAACGGCCGTCTCGCGACCTTCGACGACCTGATTAATCTGCCGACGATCACGGCCGTGGCCGAGGAGACCCTGCGCCTGTTCCCGCCGATCACGCAGGTCGGGCGCGAAAGCCTGGCCGAGGACGATCTGGGCGGGTATCGCCTGCCCAAGGGCTCGACGATCTTGATATCCATGTACGGGATTCAGCGCTCGCCGGAGTTGTGGGACGCGCCCGAGGCTTTTCGCCCCGAGCGTTTCGCGCCCGAGCGCCGGGATGCGATCCCCGAAGTCGCCTATTTCCCCTTCGGCGCCGGGCGCCGGACCTGCATCGGGAATAATTTTGCCCTACAGGAGCAGACGGCTATCCTGGCAACGATCCTTCAACGATATCGCCTGGCAATGCCGCCTGGGACGGAGATGCGCGAATCTCTGCGCGTAACCTTGCAACCCGGCTCGGCACTGCCGATCCGGGTAACCCTGCGGAAGGCCGCATGAATAACTTTTCATCCCCGACACCGGTCGAATTTCTGCCTGACATCCTGCACTGGCGGGCGAAAACCACGCCTGACAAAACAGCGTTCGTTTTCCTGAACGGGGACTTGGACGAAACGGCGCGGCTGAGTTACGCGGCCTTCGACCGGCAGGTCGAGACCGTTGCCGCGGCTCTGCGGAACCGTGTCGCGCCGGGCGACCGGGCACTTTTGCTATATCCCACGGGGCCCGAATTCGTGGTCGCGTTTTTTGCCTGCCTGAAAACCGGCGTCATCGCCGTGCCCTGTCCGCCGCTTCGGCGCAACCGGGACCTGGATCGTATTGCCGCGATTGCCGCCGACTCCCGGCCGTCGCTGGTTTTGACGACGCAACAAGGCAATGCGGCACGGTCCCAGGACGCTGCCCAGTCGCAGACCTGGGGAGCGGAAGTTCCCTGGCTGGAAACCGATGGCCTGTCCGCTGGCCCCGGATCGGATACGCCCATGTGCGCGGTCGATCAGGACACCGCCGCCTTTCTGCAATACACCTCCGGTTCGACCGGGCATCCCAAGGGCGTGACCATCAGCCACCGCAATCTCATGCACAACGAAGCCCTGATCGGCGAGGCCTTCGCGATCACGTCGGCGGATGTGTCCTTGGGATGGTTGCCGCATTTTCACGATATGGGGTTGATCGGAACGCTGCTGCATCCCGTGGTCGCCGGAATCCCGGCCTACGTCATGGCGCCCGCCGATGTCCTGCGCCGCCCGATGGTCTGGCTCGAAGCGATCTCCCGCTTCGGCGCCACGGTCAGCGGCGGGCCGAACTTCATTTACGACTACTGTGCGCGGAAGGCGCCCGCCGATCTCGGCGGCATCGATCTGTCGCAATGGCGGCTTGCCTTCAACGGGGCGGAGCCGGTCCGTCCGGCAAGCCTGGATCATTTCGCCGAGACCTTCGCGCCCGCAGGGTTTTCCGCGCGAAGCTTCTACCCATGTTATGGCCTGGCCGAGGCGACTCTGATCGTCACCGGGCCCACAGCCGGTGACGGGGCCGGGCGCGGCAATTTTTCCCGCGCTAAGCTCGAGACGGGGAAGGCCGTTGCGACGGAAGGCCTCGGCGGCGAGGCCCAGGTGGGTCTGGTGTCCTGCGGCCGTCCGGTCGGCGGGCAGACCGTCACGATCGTCGACCCGGACAGCGGGAATTGCCGCGCCGACGGCGATGTCGGGGAAATCTGGGTCTCCGGGCCGAGCGTCGCGCGCGGCTATTGGAATCAGGACGACGAAAGTGCGGAGACCTTCACCGCATCGACTGCAGATGGCCTGGCCGGACCGGCACTGCGCACCGGCGATCTCGGTTTTGTTCACGACGGCGAATTGTTCGTCACCGGGCGTCTGAAGGATCTGATCATCCTGCGCGGGCGGAACATCTATCCGCAAGATATCGAAACGGCGATGTCGATCGCCCATGACGCATGTCAGCTGGATGGCGCGGCCGCCATTGCCGTCGACGACGGGGTGGAGGAACGCCTTGTCGTGCTGCAGGAAATTCGCCGTGACCGGATGCGCGGCCTTGATGCGCCGTCGGTGATGAATGCGATCCGCCGGGTTTTGTCGGAACAGTTCGAAGTCCAGCCGGCGGCGATCCAATTGCTGCCGCCCCATGCGCTTCCGCGAACCTCCAGCGGCAAGCTGCGCCGTGGGAAATGCAGCGCCCTTTATGCGGCGGGCGAATTAAAGTCCCTGGCCCGTGAGGAACTGGCGCCGGAAACGTCCGATGCGACCGCGAGCATCGCCGACCCGGCGATTGTCGCCGACCTGTCGGTGATCCTCGGCGATGTGCTGCGGCGCCCCGTGGAGTCCATCGGGGCCGATTTGAGCCTCAGCGAGTTCGGTATCGACTCGCTCGGCGTTTTGGAACTGTCCCATGAAATCGAAAGCCGGTTTGGCGTGACCATTCCGCCGTCGGAAGAGTTCCTCGAGAAGTCTCTCGAGGAACTGGCCGGTATCCTGGGTAATCAGGACAGCCTGAACACCGGCGCGGATGACGCGCAGGACCCGGCGCCCAGTGCGACCGTCGATCTGTTCGACAAATGTCACGGCGACGGCGGGTATTTCGGCTACTACCGCAAGGCCGGAGACAAATACTACTCGCAGCCGGTTCTGGAGGGCGAGCCGGGACCGGACATGACGTTCGGCGGCGTGCCGCAGATCGTCTGGTCGATCAACAATTACCTGGGCCTTTGCGGCGATCCGCGCCTGACCGAGACGGCGCAGGCAGCAGTCGACACTTACGGTTCCTGGGCGCCCATGGGCTCACGCATGCTGACCGGCAATACGGACCGCCATCAGGAACTGGAAGACCGCCTTGCCCGCATGCTGGGTAAGGAAGCGTCGGTCGTCTTCAACTACGGCTACATGGGGGTCATGGGAACCATGGCGTCCTTGGTCGGTGACGCGGATCAGATCGTCATCGACAGCTTGTGCCACGCCTGCATCGTCGACGGCGCCCATCTGGCGTCGAAGGACCGGCCGTTCCGCGTGTTCCGTCACAACGACCTGGACAGCCTGGAAGACCAATTGCGCCAGGCCAACCGCAACCGCCGGGGCGGCGTCATGGTTGTCACCGAAGGCGTTTATGGAATGAGCGGCGACATCGCCCCGTTGCCCGAGATCATCGCCTTGAAGGACCGCTACGGCGCGCGCCTGTTCGTCGACGATGCCCACGGGTTCGGCATCATGGGCAAGACCGGCGCCGGATTGGGCGAGCACCAGGGGTGTATGGACGGCATCGATCTGTATTTCGGCACCTTCGCCAAGAGCTTCGTCGGCATCGGCGGGTTCACGGCAGGCGACGCCGCCGTGACGGATTACATTCGCTACAATTCTCGGCCCAATGTCTTCGCCAAAAGCCTGCCGCTGATCTACGTGGAGACAGCGCATCGCGTGCTCGACATCATGGCGGCCGAACCGGAGCGTCTCAGCCGAGCTTGGGACGTCGCGGCGCGCCTGCAGACCGGTTTGCGGGATCTCGGCTTCGATCTGGGCAATACGGAATCGGTGATTACGCCGGTCTATATCGAAGCGGGCAACGAGGAAGCGGCCCGCGACGTCGTTCGCTTCATGCGCGAAAAGGAAGGCATTTTCCTCTCCGCTGTCACTTATCCGGTGGTGCCGCGCGGGGTCGTGCTGTTGCGCATGACGCCCACGGCGGCGCATACCTTCGATCATGTGGACCGCACGCTGGCGGCGTTCGAACGCCTGCGCGCCCATTTGCAGGGCGCATCGTGACACACCGCAAGCGACAAGGACCGTCATGCCCCGCGCCCTGGTAACCGGGGCGGCGAGGGGGATCGGCCGGGCCGTGGCCGAAGCCCTGCGGGACGCGGGATACGAAGTCATCGGAACCTCCCGCGATCCGGCGGGCATCACGGACCCGCCCTCAGGGGTGCGGTTCCTGCCGCTCGATCTTGCGAACGGAGACAGCATTGCGGCTTGCGCGGACCAGGCGGGTCAACTCGATCTTTTGGTCAACAACGCCGGGTTCAGTCAGGCCGGGCCCTTGTGCGAGACGCCCTGGCCGGAAATCGAGGACCTGATTACGACGAACTGGACCGGCGTGATCCGGCTGACCCGGGCGGTGATGCCGGGAATGGCGCAGGGCGGGCGGATCATCACGGTCGGGTCGCTCGCGGGCCGCATTCCCTTGCCCTATGTCGCCGTCTACGCCGGTTTGAAAGGCGGTCTGGAATCCTTCACCAAGGCCCTGCGTCTGGAACTGGCGCCGCTCGGCGGCACGGCCTGTATCGTCGAACCGGGCTTCGTGAAGACCGACATCCGCCAGGACCTGTTCGTCGATCCCGCTTCGCCCCATGCGGAACGGGTCGCCCGCGTCCGCGCCTTCCGGGCCGAAAGCATGGCGCGGGCCGCCGGACCGGAAGAGGTCGCCGCCGCGGTGTTGAAGGCCGCGCAATCGCCGAACCCCAAGGCCGTTTGGGTGGCGGGGCGGGGTGCGCGCCTGTTCAATGTGCTGTCGCGGGTTCTGCCCGCCGGAATGTTCGAGCGCGCCTATCGCCGCAAGTTGGGGATTTAGGGGCTGCCGCGATGAATACAGCCCCCACATTCATTTCCGGCATTCAGCAAGTCGGGGTCGGCGTCCCCGCGCTGGATGACGCTTGGCGGCTGTACCGCCGGGCGTTCGGGTTCGACGTGCCGGTGCTGCGCGATGCCGGCACGGCTGAGGTGATGACCCCCTATACAGGCGGCCGGGTGGAAAGCCGGGATGCCGTGATCGCGCTGAACGACCGGGGCGGCGGCGGCCTGGAAGTTTGGCAGTACACGTCGCGGCCCTGCGTGGCGCCCGCGACGCGGCCGATGGTCGGGGACCTGGGTGTTATGGCGATCCGTCTGAATTCACCCGATCCGGCCGTCAGCCTGGACCATTGCAGGGCCCTGGGCCTGACGACCTTCGGACCGTACGAGGCCCCCGATGGTGCGACGCAGGGTTGGGCCGTCGATCCCATGGACAACCTGTTTCAGTTCGTCCGGTCCGACGATTGTTTCCGGCCCCGCAAATTTCATTGCGGCGGGATCGCGGGCGTGATGATCGGCGTGTCGGACATCGATGCCGCGCGGCGTTTTTACGGCGGCATCCTGGGCTACGATCAAACCGTCTATGACCGAGAGGGACATTTCACCGATCTTACGGACCTGCCCGGCGGGAGTGGAGCGTTCCGCCGTGTTCTCCTGTCCCGGGATGAAGCACCGAAGGGCCCCTTCGCCCGGTTGCTTGGCCGCTCCCGGATCGAACTGATCCAATGTTTGGACCGGTCGCCGACACCGATTTTCGCGGGGCGCCAATGGGGGGATCGGGGTTTCATTCATCTCTGCTTCGATGTCGTCGGCATGAACGCGCTGCTCGACCGGTTCGCAGGCGCCGGGCATCCGGTGCGTGTCCGCAGCGACGACAATTTCGAAATGGGCGAAGCCGCCGGCGCGTTCGCCTATGTGGAAGATCCGGACGGCACATTGATCGAACTGGTCGAAACGCGGCGTCTGCCGATTCTGAAAGCCGTCGGCTGGTCCCTGGACCTGACCCGGCGCGACCGGGCCAAGCCAATCGCCGATTGGATGTTGAAGGCGATGGCGCTCGGGCGGGTGCGGGACCGCTGAGCGACGGGTCGTCGCCGCCGGTTACTCCGTTGCGGCTTGGATCACCCGGTCACCGGACCGGACCCGGTACACGCCGTCCGTGAGTACCCAGCGGTAGCCGTCCGGCACTCCGTCCAGAACCGCGCGTTCGCCGCTGATCAATGCGACCTTGACCGCCAGACGCTCCGCCGTGCCCGGGAGGTCGCGGGCCAGGTAGATGATCGCCTTGCCGTCGCCGAGATTGTGCAAGGCGTTGACGGGAACCACCGTTCCACGCCGGGCGCCGTCCGGGCGCGGCAACCGCGCGCTGGCGCGGATACCCGCACGCAGGCGCGGATCCGTTCCGGAAAGTTCAAGCCGGACCTTGAAGAACCCATCCGAAGCTTCCGCAATCCCGGCGACCGAGCGGACCGTTGCCGGAAGCCGGAGGTCGGGCAGGGAGGGGAAGCGCACCAAGGCTTCATCGCCCACGGAAAGGCCGCTGATGTCGCTTTCCGGCACGTTCAGGTCGATCAGCCAGGGGTCATCGTCGGCGCGCAGGGCAAAGACCGGCGTTTCCGGCGTTACCCATTGCGGGTGATCGAAATAACGGCGGGTGATGACGCCGGCGGCGGGGCTGGTCAGCACGTGATGTTTCTTGTGAATGATCGCTTCGGCCAATTGCGCGCGGTTCAGATCGCGGGCGTTGCGGGCGTCGTCCAGATTGGTCTGCGACACCACGCCCTGACGGCGAAGCTTTTCGGATCGTCCCAGGTCCGTCTCGCTTTGCCGAAGTTCGACGCGGCGCTGATCGACGGTCGCGGAGATCACGCTGTCGTCCAGGCGGCCAAGGCGTTGGCCGGCTTCGATGCGCTGTCCTTCCTCGGCATCGAACGACAGCAAGGTTCCCGATTCCTTGAAGTACAGCTTGCGCGGCAGGTCCTGCAGCGTGCCGTGGGCGGCGAAGGTGGCAATCACGCGTTCCACGACCAGCGGCTGGGCCGTGACGGGCGTTCCGGCGGGCTCCTGGGCGCGCGTTGAAGCCATCGTTGCCGTCAGGACGAGGGCGCTCAGGGCGGAAATCAGCGGAAGGGAGAGTAGGGATCGCATGTCTATCGCCGCGTCAGAATGGAATAGAGGACGGGAACCAGCAGCAAGATCAACACAGTGGATGAAGCGAGTCCACCGGCGATCACGGTCGCCATGCCCCGAAACGGGCTGTCGCCGACGGCGACGGGCAGCAGCCCCAGAGTCGTCGTCAGGGAGGTCAGGACAACCGGCATGAAGCGGCGGACCGCAGCCTCGACCGCGATCTCGCTGATCGGCTTGTCGGGTTCTTCCGTCCGTATCGCGTTCGCTTCATCGACCAGAAGGATCGAATCGTTGACCACGATCCCCATCAGGCTCGCCAACCCCAGGGCCGCGATGAACGAGAGGTATTGTCCGCTGAGCGCGATGGCCAACGCCGCGCCGACCGCGCAGAAGGGGATGGCGGAGAAGACGATCAAAGGCTGGATAAGCGAGCGGAACTGCAGCACGAAGATGGTGAAGATGATCCCGGCCGCGAACCCGGCGAACTTGCCCAGGTCCGCGTAATCCTGCGTCAGTGTCTCCAGTTTGCCGCCGATCCGCATGTCGGCGCCGGGCGGCAACGGCTTGGTCGCCATCTTTTTCAGCAGGGCGTCGCCGAAGGCATGGGCATCGGCGCCAGCCCGCAACCAGAATTGAACCTCCACCGTCGGCCGGAAATCCAGGTGGTCGATTTGGGCCCGGCTGCCGCCCAGGTGAATCCGGGCAACGTCCGACAGGGCAAGCCGTTCGCCGTTGTCCCGCGTGAGCACCAGGCCGTCCGTGGGAACGAAGGGCGCGCCTTCGTCGCGCGCGACTTTCAATCGGATGGGGGTTTCCTCGCCCCGTTCATCGCGGAGATGGCCGACCTCCTGGCCGAACGACAGCATGGTCAGGGCCTGCGAGATTTCAGATCGCGAGACGCCCCGCGCGGCCATCGCGCCGTCGTCCAATTCGACCTGCATGGCGATGTCCTTGAACTCCGCCGGATTGCTGATCCGGGTCAGGTCGGGATGGCCCCCGATGCTGTCGCGGATGTCTTCGGCATAGGCGACCAAGGCGTCATGGTCCGGCCCCGCGATGATCAAGGACAGATCGGACTTGCGCGGCCCGGCGCGGGCGGGATCGAACGGCGAGACGGAGATCGCCCCGAAAACCCGGTACGGATCGAGCGCCTGCGACAGACTGTCGGCAAGACCCAGGAGATGGCTTTCCGTGGCCGAATTCGTGCGCACCAGGAACACGGGATCGCCGTCGCTGTCCATGCCGACGTTGACGGTCGGTGCGGAAATCCCGCTGAACGCAAAGACGTTGATGATGCCTTCGTGGGCACGCAGCGTCGCTTCGATTTTCTCCAAGGCGTCGGCCCGGGCCTCGGGCCCGGCGTTGCGCGGCATGGCGACGTTGACGGTCAAGTAGGGGTCGTCACTCGGCGGCATCAGTTTGACCGGCACGTCCTTGACGACGAAACCGGTGCCGATGAAGGCCGCGACGAACAGGCCGACGACCAGTGCGCGATGGTTCACGCCCCAGGTCAGGAATCGCCGGAAATGGTCGTCGCGATAGGGGATCATCGCGGTCAGCAGGCTGCGCGGCGTCGGCAGCCAGCGGATCTTATCCAACGTGCCGAACATCGACAGCAGCAAGACGATCACCGTGCAGGCGACGAACAGCGAACACAGCAGGTTGATCCAGATGGTCGCCGAAAGACTGCGCAGGTAAAGACCGGAGGGCGAGGTCAGAAAGAAAATCGGCGCGAAGGCGACCATGGTCGTCAGGGTCGAGGATAGCAGCGGCGAAAAGGCGTCGTCCGCCCCCTGAACCGCCGCATCGACCCGCGACATGCCGCGGTATCGCTCCCGCAGGAAGGCGTTCTCCGTCACGACGATGCCGTTGTCGACGATCATGCCGAGCGCGATGATGAACCCGGCCATCGAAACCTGCTGCACGCCGTAGTCGGTGAAGGACAGGACCGACATGGACGCCAGGAAACTGAGCGGCAGCAGGGTCATGATGATGAGGGTCGATCGCGCCTCGACCGTGAAATAGAAGATCACGAACAGGACGATCGCCGTCAGGGCGAAGGAATCGACCAGCGATTCGACCAGACGCCAGACCTCGTCGCTTTGATTGTAGACGACCTCCAGGGTGACGCCGTCGGGCAATTGCGCGCGGACCTGGTCGAGAACCTCGGTCAGCTTGTCGTTGACCTTGAAGATATTGATGTCCGGTTCGGCTGTGGCCTTCACCATGGTCACGGGCTTGCCGTCGACATGGACGAACACGGGTTGGTGTTCGGCGACGACCTCGACGGTGGCGATATCGGCCAGGCGGAAGGCATGGCCTTCGGCGGTGTGCAGAAGGATGTCGTTCAGATCAACCGGGTCTGCGAGCGCCGCCTGGGGCGGCTGGATGCTGTAGTAACGCCCGTCGACGACGACCCGGCGGCCTGGCAGGTTGGTGTTGGCGCTTTCGATCTCGGACGCGATCCGTGACAAGGGAACGCCGTAGCGATTGGCCTTGTCCAGATCGACGACGATGGAAATCTCCTCGTCCGCCCGCATCAATTCGACCTTCTTGAGTTCCGGCAGCGCCTGCAGGCGGGCCTCCAGCCCGCGTGCCTGGGCGAATACCAAATC
Source organism: Rhodospirillaceae bacterium (assembly GCA_002696205.1). Taxonomy (GTDB): domain Bacteria; phylum Pseudomonadota; class Alphaproteobacteria; order Rhodospirillales; family Casp-alpha2; genus UBA1479. The sequence continues at coordinate 31,193 of NZRL01000125.1, forward strand.
GGCGTCCGCGGTGCCGCCCATGGCGACCATGAACGAGGTCTGAAAATCCGAAACACGCACGGCTTTCAGGCTGTATTCCAAAGAGTCCGGCAGCTTGAAGCGAATGCCGTTGATTGCCGATTCCATATCCTGGCGTTTGAGCGAGACATCGACGCCGTAGCGGAATTCGGCCCGGATATGGGCGCGGCCGCTTTCGATCTTGCTGTCGATCCGGTCCAGGTCGGCGAGGGACCGGAGTTCGTCCTCGATGGGAAAGATCACGGTGCGCTGGATTTCGCCGGGGGATGCCCCGGGCAGCAACAGATTCACGGAGACGACGGGGATCGCATAATCCGGATCGCGGCTGATCGTGGCATTGTCCATGGCGATCAGGCCGTAGACGATGATGATCAGCGCCGCCATGGCGGAAAAATGCCGATTGTGCGCGATGAAATAGAAAAGTTTATGCATTTGGCTGGTCTGCTGCCGCCTTTCCCCCGGCGCGATCATCGGCACGGCCGTCGCCGGGCGTCCGATCAATTATCTGCCTTTTCCCCATGGGGCAGAATGCGCTGCGGGTGGGGCAAGTTCAAGTATGACGAGAACGACTTTTCCTGTGAATCGAATTCACCGGATGGTACGAGAGTCTTTACACTTCAATCGTTTACCCGAAATTCTGCCGAAAGTCCCGCGCATGGCGCCTGCCCCTAGATTTCAAACCGAGCCCTGGCCCCCCGTGCGGAACCTCGTATTGGACGTGCTGGCCCAGCATCGGCCTCATACGGTCTACGGTTTCGGCGAGGCGGATGTCACCGAGACGCTGGAAAAATTGCGCCGGTTCAGCCGGGCCGCGGGTGTCGCGGTGTCGCTTAATGCCTTTGTGGCGTATTGCATCGTGCAGGCGGCGGTGCGCCATCCCGAGGTGCTGACCCATCGCAAAGGGCGCAAGTTGATCCGTTTCGAAGATGTCGATCTGGGAACCTTGATGGATCGGCGCGTCGCCAACGGCGCATTGGTGCCGACGGGATGTATCCTCCGGCGCGCGCAGGAAAAGTCGCTGGCCGAGTTGAATTGGCAATTCCGTGAGGCGACGAAGCGGGGCTTCGATCTGGACCCGTCCCGTGCCTGGATGCAGCGCCTGGCCCGCATGCCGGGCTTCGTGCACCGGGCCGTGGTCTGGTTCCTCAATCGTAATCCGATTTCGAAGGCGCGCCTGCACGGCACCATCGGCCTGACCAGCCTGAACAGGGCGAGCGTCGGATGGCGATACCACGCCCTGCCGCCGAACCCGCATACCTGTTCGATAGCCTTGGGCGGAATTTACGAACAGGCGGACCCCGCCGGTGGTGCGGCCCGGCGCATGCTGGCGGTCTCCATCGGGTTGGATCACGCGGTCCTTGACGGTATTCCCATGGTTCAGTTCTCGGAAACCTTGGGCCGGCTGATTGAGGGCGGCGCGGGACTGGATGAACGTTTCGTTGAGCAAACGAAGGAACTGAAAGAAAGCGGGGGCGCCGGCAATTTAGAGACGGATGGCGCCGGGGAGAGACGTGAGCGGTGAGCGCCTGCCGTTTTCATCAAGTGTTGGCGGTGGACGAAGTCCGGTGCGAACCCGTCTCAACCGGCTCCCTGTTTGGCAGGGAAAATACAGCGTAGATTCGAATTTCTACCCTCTACTTGGTCATATAAATCCATGCTAAGAGCGAGGGCTCTACGGTGAGCGGGCCAATTTCTTAAATTTTCAAACAGGGAAATCGGTGCCGGAACCAGGGAACCCAATACGTTGCATTAGGAAATCAGGGACTACTGTTCCCGCAGGCCCTGCAGTACGATCCTGATCTTATCTTCGACCGAATACTGATTGCGCGTTTTGCGGAGGATGTCGCGTATCGTCTGCTCGGCGGTGTCTTTCGTAGTTATCGATTTTTATCTCATCTTCGCTCCCTTACAGGTCTCTACGATGAGCCAAAAATCCTCCCTTACACAAAGACCCCAACCCGTCCCAAGGTCGCTGACGTTAGACGGTGCCTACGGACATTGCATCATTGACGGGAGAACGGTCGTGCGTCCGGGCCATCGAAAGTCCAGATCATCTCCTTGGGCAGCGGACCTTTGTTGCGGCCGCCTTGACGGCTCTGTTCCCAGGCGTGGGCTAGGATGCCGACGGAGCGGGATAGGCAAAACAGTCCTCTGGCGAGCGGCGGCGCGAAGCCGAGTTCCGCGTAGATAACCGCCGTTGCGCCATCGATGTTCATGGGGATGCGCTTCCCCTTGGTTTCGAAAAGATACGTCTCGATGGACCGTGCGACCTTTGCGAACGCGCCGGAAACGATGCCGTCGGCAACGGCGGCATCGACCAGTTCCAGCAATCTCGGCGCGCGCGGGTCGATCGGATGGAAACGGTGCCCGAAGCCGGGCACGAACTTGTTACCGGCGGCGATGAAGACATCGAGGGTTTGCTTGATCGCGGCATCGAGCGCGAGGCCGTCGTCGGCCTTTGCACGTACGGCGGCATAGAATTCGACGGCTTGTTCGCCGGCGCCGCCATGAACGTCCCCGAGGACGTTCACGGCCGAAGCGACGGCATTATTCAGGCCTACGCCGCAGGTCATTGCCATGCGGGCGATGGCGATGCTGGGGGCTTGCGGCCCGTGATCCACGCCTGAGACCAGAGCGGCTTCCAGCAAGGCGGCTTGTCCGGACGTCGGAAGCTCGCCCCGGAGCATCAGCCAGATCATTTCGACGAAGCCGACGTTGCCGGTCAGTTCCTCGATGGCATAGCCGCGGAAGCGAATGCTGCCCGGCGACATCTCGATAATCTCTGTACGCCACCAATCTTCGGCTTTTTGGCTCTGGCTCATGTCATTTCCTTTTTCGTGGGTCGTGCCGCAGGTTGTAACAAAGACGGCACTACAAGATACGAACCAGATCCATCGCGAGTCCGGGCCAGAAGTAGAGGACGAACACGGTGGTCAGCATCATGACGATGAACGGGATGACGCCTCTCGATACCTCGCCGAGCGTTGATTTCCCGACCGCCTGCATGATGAACAGGTTCAGGCCCACCGGCGGCGTGATCAGCGCGCATTCGACCATGATCACGAACACGATGCCGAACCAGATGGGGTCGATCCCCATGGCGAGCAGGGATGGGTAGAGCACCGGCATCATGATCAGCAGCATGCCGAGGGCTTCGAGAAAAAGCCCCATGAACAGGAGAACGACGCAGATGGCGAGGGTGAAGCTCCAGGGCTCGGAAAAACTCGCGGTGACGAGATTCGAAACGCTGACCGGGATCTGATACAGGGTGATCGCCTTGGCGAAAATCTTGGCGCCGGCGATGATAAGCAGGATGGTCACCGTCGTCCGCATGGAGTCCATGCAGGCATCCTTTAGGCGCTGCAGCGTCATCGTCCGGAACACGAGGGTGATGACGATGGCTAGGAACAAGCCGACACCGGCGGCCTCGGTCGGCGTGAAAATACCGAGATAGATCCCGAGAATGATGACGACGGCGATGAACATCGTCGGAAACGCCGCCAGGGTCGCTTTCACGCGTGCCGGCCAAGACGCACGCTCGACGTTTTCGAAGTCGCCTTTGTAACGGGCATACACGATCGAATACGCGGAAAACAGCAAGACCAGGAAGATGCCCGGGCCGATGCCGGCGATGAACAGATCGATGATCGATTCCTCCGTGATGACACCATAGACGATCATGACGATGGAGGGCGGAATCAGGATGCCGAGCGTGCCGCCGGCGGCGAGTAGCCCAAGCACGAATTTCTTCGGATCCCCGCGGGCCGTCATTTCCGGGACGGCGATGGTTCCGATTGTGGCGGCGGTCGCCACCGACGAGCCGGAGATCGCCGCGAACAGGCCGCAGGAAATGATGGTCGCGACGCCGAGACCGCCCGGCCAGTGGCCGACCCACGATTGCGCGGCGGCGAACAACTGCTGGCCGGCCCCGCATTTGAGCAGGATGTTCGACATCAGCAGGAACAGCGGGATGGCCAGCAGCACGAAGTTGTCGATGCTGGAATAGAGGGATTGCGGCACCATGATCAGGTTGAAGTCCTGGATCATGAAAAGAGCCAGGCCCAATCCGCCCAACGCGAACGCGACGGGGATGCCGAGGAGCAGCAGCGCCAGCAGAGCGGCGAGAATGAGAAATGCAGTCATTTGATATTATCCCTTTTCTCAGACTTGCTCTGTTTCGGCATGGGCGCGCGGTTTTTCGCCACGCAATACGCGGATGAGATCGACGGCCGCCTGCAAGGCGAGAAGCGCGAAGCCGATGGGGACGGCGGCCTCGGTCAGCACCCGGGGAACCTGGTTCATGGTGTCGGTGGTGCGGCCGATGCGCTGGCTTTCCATGGCAATGTCGAGCCCATAGGAGCAAGCGATCCAGGAGAACCAGATAATGAACAGAAGGGTGATCGCCTCGGCGACACGCTGCAGACGTTCGGGAAGTAGCAGAACAATGGCGGAAACGCGAATAAGGCCCTGGTCCCTGAGGATAAAGGCGGCGCCAAGGAACGTCGCCCACAACTGCAACATCCGCGATCCTTCCTCGGCCCAGGAAGTCGGCGCGTTGAAGAGATATCGGGCAATGACCTCGTAAGACAACATCAGCCCGATCAGCAGGAAAAGGAACGCGGCCAGCGCTCCGAACACGCCGCTGATGCGATCGACAAACCTGAACATTCGCTCCCCCAATGAGTGAATTGTTATAATGAGATAAAGAGGAGGCCCATTCGAGCGGGCCTCCTAATAGTCTTTGATATGGACGTTGGTTATTTCAAGTAGGACTGGGCGGCTTCGTAGACCTTTTTCCCCAGTTCGCCCGAATGCTTGAGATAGGACTCGACGACCGGCTTGCCGGATGCCCGCCAAGTCGCGAGTTCCTCTTCGTTCAGGGTGATGATCTCGCCGCCCTTCGACTTGAGGAAGTCGATCGCTTCCTGTTCGATCTTGGTGACGTTCTCGCGGTTGGCTTTTTCCGCTTCCTGACCGCATGACGTCATCGTCGCGCGCTCATTGTCGGTCAGGCCGTTCCAGAATTTCTCGTTGATGAGGCTGAGGAACTCAATGTGGGCGTGTTCGGTGAAGGTGGTTACGTCCATCACTTCATAGAGCTTGCGGCTCTTGACCGAGGCGACGCCGGTCATGCCTGCGTTCACCGTCCCGCGCTGGTAGGCGAGGAACTGCTCGGAACCAGACGTCAGTGTCGGCGCGCCGCCGTTCACTTCCACGAATTCGCCGTATGTCCGACCGAGAACGCGGACTTTCAGGTTCTTCAGATCGGCGGGCAGGCGGATCGGATGATCCTTCTTGGAAATGAACACGGTGCGCCCATAGTCGATCCACCACACGACGCGCGAGCCGGTGGCCGCGACCGCGTCATCGAGCAGAACGCGGACTTTTTCGCCGGGGGCGATCATTTTCACCAGATCGCCGCGCATGCCCGTGGCGAACGGAACGTCGAAGATTTCCATCGCCGGAATGGTGCCGGCGAAACGCGCGGAGGTGACCATCCCCATTTCGATGGCCCCCGACGAAACGGCCTGGGGGACTTCCTTATCGCGGTACAATTGCGCTGACGGGTAGATCTGGAATTCCAAATCGGTCTTGCCTGAAACGCAATCCGCAAACATCTGCACGTTCTGGGCCGCGAAGTTGTGCTGGGGAAGCTGCGTCGTAAAACGAACAGTCTTCGCTTCGGCGGCGGAAGCGCCGGCGAGTGCCGACATACCGATAACGAGTGCGATGGCTTTGCCAGCGCACGAGAAATTATTTCTTTTTTCCATAACCTTAGACCTTTCCATTCCCTGTTCCCCAAGGCGGGGAAATGTTGTGCGTCCGAAGTCCGTGCCGGTTGCCGTCGGCTTGGCGATCTTGTCCACGCGCATCTTTGCCATGCCGCGAAGAGCGGTTATGACGAAGATGCTGGCCGCATCAAAACTGGTGCATGGCGTGGATTTACAGGATGGAAGCCTCAACCAATCACAAAAACGGAACGTATTCCATTTTTATGCTCTCATAGTCTCTCATTCATTGCAACGGTTTTGTCATGACAGCATGCGGCCGTGCGCGGCGGGCCCTCGGAAGGGGCACGTCGCGTCGGGGATGCGGCAATGGGCGAGCGGGGCGGAACCCTACGCCGGGCGCCGCAGTCGAAGATGGGCGAGGGAAGCGGCTTACGGCAGCGTGAGAGTCGAGCCGAGTTTCGCGGAAATACGCTGTGCCGAGCTTTTGAGGAGTTCGGTGAATTTGTCGTGGTTCGGGCGCAACCGTGAGTCGGGCCCGTAAATGCCGATGGAATAACGGCACTTGTTATTCATATCGAACACCGGAAGGGCGATGCCGGCGGACCCGGCAAAGCGGGTGCCGATCTCGAAGGCGAAACCTTTCTTGAGAATTCCGGCGATGTCTTTGTCGAAAGCGGGGCCGGAGAAACCGGGCTTGTCCTTGTATTTCTCCTGGGCTTCCGGGTGATAGGCCAGAAATAGCTTGCCCGTCGCCCCGAGATCGAGCCCGACGATCTCGCCGACGCGGAGCGAGAGTTTCAAGGCATGCGTGCTCTCGATGACATCGATCAAAATTCGTTCGGTGCCGAGAAATTCGCTCAAGGCGACCGTTTCCTGGGTCGCCGCATTGATCTTTTCCAGCTCCGGATGCGCGATCTCGCGGGCGCCGAGGTTGGGCAGTACGCAGTTGCCCAGCCGCAGGATGCGATGGGAAAGCCCGTAATGCATGCTGTCGATCTGCACGAGGTATCCGGCGTCGACCAGTGTTTGCAGGATGCGAAACGTCGTCGACTTGGGAAGGTCGATGCCTTCGCTAATTTCATTCAATGTAAGGCGTTGCCGATTCGGTTCGAAAAGATCCAAAACGGTGAAGGCCCGCATAATCGCTCGAATACTCAATGGATATAAACCGTCTAGCGAATGGAATAAGTTCCGAACTGATTAATCTTATTCCGCGAGCGTGTCCAGGTTTTGTCCCTCTCTTTCTCCGGCGAACGGCTTCACTGTCATGAATACGGGCTGCCGCTGGGCGCCGGAATCGTTAGGATTGACGCGGTTTTAGGAAGTCGCCCGACCGCATTGCCGGGTGGCTGCGCTCGTAGGGATGCGCGATGGCGATTTGGCCGCCAAGCGCGAACGCCGCATGCCACGGCCACCGGGGGTTGAAGAGAAACCCCCGTCCGAGCGCGACGAGGTCGACCCGGTCGTTGGCGATCAGTTCTTCCGCCTGCAGCGGTTCGGTGATCAGGCCGACCCCCATGGTCGGGATGTCGACGGCCTGGCGGATCGCTTCGGCGAGCGGAATCTGATAGCCGGGACCGATGGGGATTTGCTGATCCGGGGTCGATCCGCCGCTCGACGCGGTGATGTAGTCGCAGCCGAGTTCTTTCAGGCGTCCCGCGAATACGATGGAATCGTCGACGCTCCAGCCGCCGTCGGCCCAATCGGTTACGGACAAGCGCACGCCAAGGACCCGGTCCGCGGGCCAAACGTCGCGGACGGCGGCGAAGACTTCGAGCGGAAACCGCATGCGGTTTTCCAGCGTCCCGCCATAGGCGTCGTCGCGTTGATTGGCGAAGGGCGTGAGGAACGAATGCAGCAGATAGCCATGCGCGTTGTGAACCTCCGCCACGTCGATGCCGATGTCGCGGGCCCGGACGGCGGCCTGGCGAAAGGCGGCGGTGACATCGTCCATGTCGGATCGGGTCATGGCTTCGGGCGTTTCCCGGCCGGGATAGGGGATGGCGGAGGCGCTCCGCATGACCCATTGCCCCTGTTCCTCGGTGAGCGGAATTTGACCGAGCCACGCCGGCGTCACCGCGCCCTTGCGGCCCGCGTGCGCCAGTTGGATGCCCCATTTGCTCTCGCCCTGTTTGCGGCAGAAGGACAAGACCCGGTCGATGGCAACGGCGTTTTCGTCGCGCCAGATACCGAGGTCGAACGGGCTGACGCAGCCGCGCCGTTCGACGGCACTCGCTTCCAGGATGACCAGACCGGCGCCGGACACAGCAAAATTACCGAGGTGCATCATATGCCAGTCCGTGGCGTTGCCGTTGCCGTCGCCGGAGTATTGTCCCATCGGCGAAACGACGATGCGGTTCGAGAACGTGACGTCGTTGATGGTGAACGGGCTGAACAGTTTGGACATGGCGGTTCCTCTCTTTTTGTTTTGAATGGCAGCGGCGGTTTCGTCAGGCGGACCTGGCACCCTCGGTGAGAGCCGCGGTTAAGGCGGGCAGGCCGGTGTCGTCGCCAAAGGTTTCGAAAATGGCGAAGGTCGCCGCCGCTTTATCGCCGAGGACCGGCCGGGCGAGCGACATGAATTTGTTTTCCATCTGCGCCCACGTCATCGGCCGGCCGGGATTGCCGGACGCCAAGGGAATGTGAGACGAGACATCGTTTCCTGCCTCGTCGATCGCGTTCAGCGTTGCCGAGGTGGCGCCGACCGCCGGGTCCGCGATGAGCTCGATCCGCGTCATCAGCTGTCGGAGCGCGGTGTCGCGGATGGATTGCGCGTTGAAGTCCGCCTGCGAGACGTCGCGCCCGTGCAGGCCGAGAGCGATACAGAAGGCAATGCTGAACTTGCCGTCGAGCGGCTCGATCAGCTCTGTCTTGGAGGCAAAGCGGAGTGCCATGGGGTTCACGCGGGCTTGGACTTTCGTAATCCGCACCGGTGCCAGTCTTGTCCCGATCTCGCGGGCGGCCTCGATCGCCGGATGGGTCATCAGACATGCGGCGTACGGTTTGAAGGTGTTGTTCAGGATCTCCCAGCCGTCGTCGAAATCGAGCTTGGCGATGCCGAGGCTTCGGTCCTGCAACAGGACGTCGGCGAAACCTTCACCCGCCGGCTCCAGAAGGTCCGGGTTGGCGAGAAAGCCCTCCGCCGCGAGTTGAGCGGCCATGACGCCGTCCATGGCCGCCTTGCCAGCGTGCAGCGGTTTGCCCATCGTGCCGAACGAGGCGACCAGGCCGGCGCCCTGCGTCGCGGCAATGCCCATGGCATGCGCGATGGCCGGCCCGCGGAGGTCCAGCAAGGCGCAGGCGGCGGCCGTCGCGGCGAATTTGCCGAAAACGGACGTGGCGTGAAAACCGCGCCGGTTGACCGTCTCGCCGAACAGCCGGCCGCCGATGCGCGCGCCGACCTCGAAACCGGCGATAAAGGCACGCAAGACACGCTCTTCGGGACGTTGCCGTTCGCTCGCCAAGGCCAGTACCGCGGCCCAGGTCGGACCGCTCAGATGCGACAGGCTGCCGACGTGGGTGTCGTCGAAATCGAGACAGTGCGCGAAGGTGCCGTTGACCAAGGCGGAGACGACCGGGGCAGCGGTTCCCGCCTGAAAAACCGGCGCCAGGCCGTTCGCGTTCCAGTGCCGCGTCATGTCGCGGGCAAGCCGCCCGGCGGCTTGGTCGTGGGCGCCGACGGTCACCGCCGTCCAGTCGGCGAGACACATTCGCGCGGCATTCAGCACCCCTGACGGGAGCGGACGCGATGCCATGCTCTCGATGAACGCGGCAATGGCGTGGGCGTTTCCGGTCGAGGTCATGCGTTCGTCTCTTTCGATGGTCCGAGAACCCCCTTGGACCGGAGACCGGCGATCTCTTCTGCCTCGTAGCCGAGATCGGCGAGGACCGTCTCGGTGTCGCCGCCGAGCGACGGGGCATCCGTCCGCGTCGCGCGCGCAAGTCCGGAAGACGCCAGCGGATTGACCATATGAACGATCCGTGACTGCCCCGAGGCGTGGACGTCGATCAGCCCGCGCGCCGTGACGTTGGCGCTGTCCAGCGCCTCTTCCGGCGACAGAACGGGACAGATCGGCACGCCGTGGCTGTTCATGAACTCGACGATCTCGTCGCGCGTACGTGCCGCGCAGTAATCCTCAATGGCCACGCGGTATTTTTCCCGCAGATCGCCGTGCGTGCTATGGCGGGCATCCGGCCGCTCGTTGGGATCGGCCAGGTCCGGCCGGCCGATCGCCGCGCAGAAAGCCTGCCAGAGCCGCGATTCAAGAAGCGCCACGGCGACGGCCTTGCCGTCCTTGGTTTCGTAAACGGCATAGCGGGGATTGGCGCCCCAGGCTTCGAGGCGGTCGCCGGGATCGTTCGGCAGCGCCGCGCCGATGGCACCGGTCATGGCGATGTTGCACATGCTGAACAGGCTGTCGTACATGGCCAGATCGATATAGGCGCCGTCGCCGGTGCGGTCGCGGCGGATCAACGCGGCCAGGACGGCGCTACACGCGGTGCTGGCGCCGGCATAATCGGCGGCCTGGAAGCCCGGCACCTGTTGCGTGTGGCCGTCGAGTTTGCCGAGCGGCATATGTCCGGCGACGCTTTGGATGGCGAGATCGTGGCCGGAGATATGCGCCAGCGGTCCCTCTTGGCCGAAGCCGGTGATCGAACAATAAACGATGTCGGGCTTGGTTTCCTTCGCCGCCTCGTAAGAGATGCCGAGTTTGCCGGTCACGCCCGGACGGAACGATTCCACGACGACATCGGCGCCGCCGATCAGGCGATGCGCGATTTTCTGGCCGTCGTCCGTGGACAGGTCCAGTTCGATGGAGCGCTTGCCGCCATTCACGAGTTCGAAATAGACGCTGGAATTGCCCTGGCGGGGCGCGTTGTAGCGGCTCATGTCGCCGATGCCGGCTTGCTCCACCTTGATTACCTTGGCGCCGAGGTCGGACAGGAACTGCGTGCACCAAGGGCCCGGCAGTAGACGGCTGAAATCGATGACGGTGATGCCGTCGAGCGGCAAGGGCGTGGATGGCCGTTCCATGGTCGTTTCCCCATTCGTTGTCGTTTCATTGGCGATGCAGGAAATAAAAGTTTGACATGCACGCGAGGGCAAACTTACAAAATGGAATGCATACTGTCTAGTGGAATAAGCGAACGTTCGTACGCTTCGCCTGTTCGAGCACGGCGGGATAGGTATCTCGTCCGGTTGGCGGAATTGAGAAACGGAAACAGGAATCGCCGGCGTCCGCCGGTTCTTTTCGGGGGAAAAAATGGATCTTGGTCTTGGCGGTAAGAGTGTTCTGATCATCGGCGGCGCGCGCGGCATCGGCTACGCGGCAGCCCAAGAGGTCGCGGCTGCCGGCGGCTGCATCGCGCTCGCCGATATCGATGGCGATGCCGCGGGCGAAGCGGCCTCCCGTCTTGCCGCGGCCACCGGCGCGCGGGTTGTGGGCATTCGCATGGACGTGACCGCGCCGGACGAGATCGCCGCCGGTCTGGAGACGATTTCGGCCGAATTCGGCGGTATCGACGGCCTGGTGATTTCGGCGGCGGTTCTCGACGACAAGCTGTTCTTGGAATCCGGGCCCACCGACTGGCAGCGGATGATCGATGTTTGTTTGTACGGTCCGCTGAACGTGCTGCATGCGGTGCTGCCGAAAATGATCGAGGCCGGTTCGGGGCATGTCGTCTGTATGGCGACCGATGCCGCGCGGGTCGGTCAGGCGCGTCTGTCCTATTACGCGGCGGCAAAGGCCGGGGTGATCGCCCTGGTCAAATCGATTGCCCAGGAAGTAGGGCGCCATGGCATTACCCTCAACGTCGTCTCTCCCGGCGCGACCAATACGGAACTGCGCCAGGAGCGTGAAGAAGGCATGCGTGCGCAAATGGGTGACGAGGCGTATCAAAAGCGGGTTCAGAAGGTCGAGCGCATGTATCCGCTGCGCCGCATCGGCGAACCGCAAGATCACGCGGGGATCATTGCCTTGCTTCTGAGCGACCGAGCATCCTGGCTGACGGGCCAGGTGATCAGTATCAACGGCGGCTTCGTAATGCCGTGAGGATGGACCGATGAATTTCGAACTCACAGTCGAACAACGAATGTTCCAGGAAGCGGCAGTCGAAATGACGGCCCGCGACATCCGTCCGGTGATGGATGCCCACGATCCGGATACGCCGTTGCCGAAAGACGCGATGATGCAAATCTACGGTGTGCTCGCGCGTCAGGGGCTGACGGCGCCGCGTCTGCCCGAAGAGGTCGGCGGCGGCGGCATGAAGATGCTCGACTACGGGTTGATGTACGAAAAGCTGCCGGCGGAAATCGCCCTGTCCCTGCTGGGGCACGAGTGCACCATGGCGCGGATTTTCGCCGAGTGCGAGGAAGCGCAACGCGACCGGCTGTTGCCGGAGCTGTTCGCCGGCACCAAGATCGGCTGCACCGGAACCACCGAGCCTAATGCCGGCTCGAACCCGCGCGAGGTTCGTACCCGCTGCACCGAGGACGGCGACGCGCTGGTGATCAACGGCACCAAGATGTGGATCACCAACGCCTCCATTTGCGACACGATCATGGTTACCTGCCGAGACGGCGAGGATGAGCGGGGCCGGGGGCAGATCCGCCGCGTGGTCGCGGAAAAGGCGGTGTCGCCGTTCGAGGCGCGGGAAATTCCGACGCTCGGTCTGCGGCAGGGCCACCTGGGCGAGGTCGTCTTCGACGATTGCCGCATTCCGAAGGAAAATGCGCTGGGCGCGTCGGGCGATGCGTCTAAGGTGCTGACGCTGACCTGGAACGGCAACCGGCCCTTGGTCGGGCTGATCGCCGTCAACCTGGCGCAGCAGGCCTATGACGCGGCGGTCGAATACGCCGGCACGCGCCAACAGTTCGGCAAGTACATCGGCGGCCACCAGATGGTCCAGGCGGCCCTGGCCGATATCGAAACGGCGATCACCACCAGCCGGCTGTTGTGCTACTACGCACTGGATTCCATCGATCGCGGCGGGCGGGTCAACGGGCTATCGGCGATGGCCAAGCGGCATGCGACGACAGCCTGCGAACGGGCCATCTCCGAGGCCATGCAGGTGCATGGCGCCATGGGGATCGGACGCGAAACGGGACTGGAGCGCCTGTACCGGGATGTACGGATGCTGCCGATCCCGGACGGCGCCAACAATATTCTCGCCCTGATCCAGGGGCGTGAAATCGTGGGCATGGATGCGTTCCGCTAAAAGCAAGGGGCGCGTACCTACCCACACCATAAGAAAAGACGGAGAACAGTTTTGACGGAGCGATATGCGGACCCGGCGGCGGCGCTCGACGACCTTGTGGTGGTCGAACTCGGCAGCCGGATCGCCACCGGGGTCTGTGGGTCATTATTGGCACAGCTCGGTGCCGAGGTGATCGTCGTCGAGCCTGTTCTGCCGTCAGGTTCGTGGAAATGGGCAAGCCGGGCACAGTTCGTCGCCGGCAAACGTAGCCTTGTCGTGGACGCGAGCGCGCCGGACGACCGCCGCCTCCTGGACAACTTGCTTTCTCGGGCCGATGTCGTGCTGCTGTCCAGTGACGTCGATATCGCCTGGCGGGACTGCGTCACGGCGGCTGGGTGCGGGAAAGCGGTGGTCTGCGATTTCACCGCATTCGGGCGCGATCGGGACGCGACGATGCCGCCGGCCACGGACAAGATCATTCAGGCCCTTTCCGGCGTGGCCCACACGACCGGGTACGTGGATGGCCCGCCCGTGTTGTTGAACGTTCCGGTGATGGAGTATTCGGCGGGGGCTTATGGCGCGTCCGCGGTGCTAGCGGCCTTGGCCGTCGTCGAGCGCGGCGGGGCCGGCCAGTCGATCGACGTCGCGCTCTACGATTGCGCGGTCAATTCGATGATTACGTTCCTGCCGTCGTATTTCGGCGGCGGCGAGCCCGGCCGCCTCGGCAACGGTCATGCCATGGCCGTGCCGTGGAACGCCTATCAAGCCACGGACGGA
>NZRL01000126.1 GCA_002696205.1 Rhodospirillaceae bacterium
CAGCCTGGCGCACCTTCCGGATGCCATGCGCGCAGCTCACCGATCGTTCGTCCTCGATAACACCCGAGACCGATTCCGATTGATGCTTGTGCGAGAACGCCAGACCACCAGGTTCGTTAACCGCACTCTCTCCAAATGGATCAAGACAGCCATTCCGAAGGGCCTTCGTCAGTCGCCTGAGATGGGTATGGAGATGTAGCCAGGCATTGCCAGGCATCAACAACCGACAAGTCGGCCGCCTTCGGCGGCCTCCTTTTCAGCAGATTTCGCCTCGTTTCTCACCGAAACAATTTTTCAGTTATAACAAGGCGTTGCACGTTCTCGCACGAGTTCGCACGAGTTCGCACGAGTTCGCACGTTTTCGCCTTGTCGTAGGGGGGCAGGATATGTCAGGTAACGCTACCTTCGGCGCGACCTGACGCCCTACGGGCATCCTGCTTATTCGCCTTCCAGGCTCAACGGTTTTCCGGCCCATACAGGGCCGATACGACAAAGGGCGGTAGGTTGACCCTACCGCCCTTCGCTTTGATCCTGTGGAGCGATCCTAGCCCATGCCTAGGCCTGGCGATTTGTCCTTGCCTGGCCCTTTTTCCTTCATCCACGTTTTCAACGTCTCTTTCGGCCCCAGGGCGCAGGCCTTTCCTTTGTCGTCGATCACGACCAGGCCGATAACGTCGGCCTGGTCGTTCTTCACCATCGCCACCGATCGACCGGCGCCGGCATCGAGTACTTCCGTTTCACGGCCAACGGCCGCCAGGCGTCCCTTCGGCACGTCTGACCACTTCGCCGTTTTCATCATTTCATCGAGTGCCGGCGCAACGGCCTTCGGAAACCGCCGAGGGGAGGGGGCGTCTCCGAACACGGCACGAAGCGCCTCAGTGTGCGCGATCACCAATACCATCGCCAACGGATCTTCGTAGGCTTCCATCGCCAGCCACATCTTCCAATTGCTGGCCACCCGGCCGATCAATCCCTTGCGGGTCAGCTCTTGCCTTTGTTGGCCGATATACCGTGACCACAGCGGCCCGATATTCGGATGGCGGCCGAGCAGGGGAGGGCGGTTATACCGCGCCTTTGTTTTGTCCCCCGCCGCCCGCTCTTTCTCTTGGTCCCGCGCCTGGTACTGACCAAAACGTTCTTCCAGCGCGTTTTTCGAACACTCTCGGCCGACCGCGCTCGCCTTCATCGTCGCTTGACCATCGAGGTCGTAAAACACCAGGCCATTCCCGCGCGGCTTGATTCCGACGTTCCACGCATCGAGGCGGCGGTGGAGGTCTGCCCATCCTTGGGCTTCCTTCACCGCCAACAGCACATCCGGTTTTCGTTCTTGCATGAACCGATGAAACGATTGTTGCCAGGTGTGCCGCTCGAAATCTTGCGCCTCCGGACTTAACGGGTTTCGCGCGCCGTCTCTGTCCGACATCCCTCGATCTACGAATAACCCATGCTCTTTTTCAAATTCGCGGCTTACTCGCTCAAGCGTTTTAAAATCCTTGAACGGCGCGACCGTTTTATACGTTTCCGGATGAATCCGATTGATCGCGATGTGCATATGAAAATGGTCGGTATTTTCATGGGCGCCGGCAATATATTGATGCCCCTCAAAGCCGAGCGCATCGACATACCCGGCTGCAATGTTTCGTAGTTCGTCGCCGCCTAGCTTCGATTCCTCACCAGGCCGAAACGACACCACTAAGTGATAGGTCTTATCTTTCGCGTCAGGGACCATCATCCGCGTTGCTTCAATCTCTGCTAACGCTATTTCCAGGTCCTCCGCGCCGTCGCCGGCAATACAATTCCCAAGCCAACAGTCGCGCAGTTTTTCGCCGGGATGATCGGCCGCCGCAATGTAACGACCGAGGCGGTCGAAATTGTCGCCGATTCCGGCCTGTTTCGGGATTTTCTTAGCGATCATTTGCGCGACGGCTTCACCGCTTCGCGGATCTCCAACACGCAGCGTTTGAGGTCCGCTTGCGTCGTCTGAATTGAATCGATCAGCTTTGCGAATTCCGCATCATCTTCCGGCCGTTCGTCCACAGCCAGCTTCAATAGGTTTCCGAGCCTCGCCAGGTCCGCGTTCACTTTCAGCAGATCGCGAACACTCTCCCACGCCGCAAAATCCGCCGGGCTCGGGATCGGATACCCGACGCCGAGGTTCAGGAGAAACTGAGACGCGGACAGCTTCACGTCCTGCGCCGTCGCCTCGATCTTGGCTTTTTCATCTTCGTTCACGTAGACGGTAATACGCTCTCTGTTCGACGGCACCGCGCGGTCCCCTAATCTTCGAAAATCCAATTGGGGCCGAAGAACGCCGCTGCCGGCGCCAGGTCGATCCCGATTTGCTCCATCCACGCCCGGCCGTGTTTCCACGTGAGGGCGTAAATCATATATTCCGGCTCCCGCGCATTGCGGATCGCCTCTCGCACCACCTTCTGTTCCTCAGTCAGCAGCGCGTCATCACCAAAAACAACTTGGCGACCATTATATTTTGTTCCCACGGGCTTCCTCTGTTTTCTGAGGTTAATCGCCCACTCCATTGTTTTTTTCTTGATGATCGGCCGCCGGGGCCTTTCCCCCGGCGGCATTCGATCTTTAGAGCGCCATTCCATGGCTTTGCTTTTGCTCTTTCGCTGCGGCTCGGCCCTGTGTCCGTTCACGGCCGGTATTCCGTTCTCTCGCCCGGCCGTCGCGCAGCTCCCGGCCGGCGTCGATCACCTGGCGCACATGGTCATACTGCCCACGCCCCAAATGCTGCACGATTGCCTTTGAATCAGGGTCTTTCAGATCGGCCAGGTCCGCCGCCGCGCGGGCTTCTCCATATTCCCGCGCAACGTCGTTTATGTCCGTCACGCCGGCACGCCGTTCTTCTGCGTCGAGTGTCGGATAGACGACCTTCGTATCGAGATTGAACGCGGCGGCCAGGCCACGCTCGATTCCGGCATTCCGTTTCTTCGACCAATCATTGTCGGCGACGATCACCACTTCACGTTCCGGGTGCTGTTTCTGCACCTCGGCCGCGACCGTTTCGATATTTCCCGCGTCGAAGGCGATCACTGACGGCTCGCCAGTGAGCCTATGGACCGTGGCCGCCGTCGCGTAGCCTTCGGCTATGTGAATGCGGCCTGGCTTGTTCATACCGATTTCATTCCGCAGCCCCGCCTTCTGGCCGTCCTTCAAATACCGCTTGGTTCCGTCAGCTTTCACCATCTGCAGGTTTCGTAACTCACCATTTCGGTCGAACATGGGAACCAACAGCGTTCCGTCTTCTTTTTGACGGACTTCATACGCCCCCACATCCTTACCCGCGAGATAGGGGTGATAGGCGTCCGCGGGCTTGCCCGAGGCGAACATTTCCACGGCCCGTTTCGCCGTTGCCTCGTGCTTTTTCTCACGCTCCGCCGCCTGTGCTTTCTTTCGCTCGGCCGACTGCTTTTTCAGTTCTTCCAGCTTCTCCGGCGCGAGCTTGTCGCCTTCGGCGATCCACTTCACCGGCGCGTCGTCGCCGGTCTTGTAGTTCATAATCAGCCCCGCCGGGCGTCCATCGAGAAAACCTCGATATGATCCGGACACCTGGCCCTTTTCATCGCCTTCGACCGGCACACGGTGCCACCGGCCGTCCATTTGGGCGACGCCCTGGATTAACAGGCCGTGCGCCCTGCAGGCGTCCGAGAATTCCGCAATCGGATCACGCGCCGCCGCCGCTTCCTGGGCCTGCGTCACGTCCCATTTCGCAAACGCCGTCGCGTCGATCCCCGCCGGCACGTACCACGATTTTTCTTTTCGGTCCCAGCGGGCGCCGAGCGCCTTCGCCTCGTCTTTTTCTTCGAACGGGACGGCGATATAGGTCTTCGCCTTGCCGGCGTCCTGTTTCACTTCGTTCGTCATTTCCTTCGTCTCCGTCTTCGATGCTTCACGCCGCAATGCCGCCTGCTTTTCCAGCTCCGGCCGCCGTTCCGGCTCCATCAACCAGGCGCGCGCCAGCTCCGCGTCCCGCGCGGCTTGGAACAACAGGTTCTTGTCTTTCTTGAGGGCTTCCAGCCAGTTTTCGACATACCCCGCGTGCCGTTCCGGGTAGTGCCCGAGGCCGATTTCCGTTGTGACCATGAACGAGGCCATTTCGGCGCGCAGTTCTTCCTTCGCGTAGACCTCAGACCCGAACGGGCCGAACTCCCGCGCAAGGCGGTTCTCGTTCCCTGTGGCGTGCCCCAGCTCGTGAAGCGCGGTCGCATAGAAGTCATATTTGGCCGGGAACGCCGCCGCAGGCGGCATATGAATTTCATCCGCCTTCGGCTGATAAAAGGCCGCGTCGGCCTGGTCGTAGTAGACCGGCACCCCGGCGGCTTGAATCATTTCTTCCGCCCGTTCGTCCGGCCGCCAGTCCGGCGCCGGCACCAGATGCGGTTCTAGGCCTTCAATCTGTTCACCGTTGAAAACGGCCGCGTAGAACACTTTCGGGCGATCAAGCCGCACGTCGCGAAAGCGTTTCTTGCCTTCCTCGTCGACGAGCTGGTTGCCGTCCTCGTCGCGAACCGGCTCGCGGTCTGTCCATTGCCAGTATTCGACCCACGTCGCCTTTTCGCCCTTGCGAACCTGATACCCTTCGTTCGCTGCCTGGCGGTACGTCAGCCACCGAGGATCTTCCCGGCCCTGCAGATCGAGCCACCAGGCATTGATTCCCCGGTAGTCCGTTCCGGACACCGGATTATGCGGCGCCAGGCGGAACTTTCCCGGCTCCCACGGCTTTTGCCACGGGGCGGTTCCGGCCTCGATCTGCCGAATCATTTCTTCCGCCACGTCCGTCCTGAAATCCCGTTTAGCCATGGGCCGCACCCCCGGCTTCTTCGTCGTCGAACATGGAATCCAACGCCGTTTCCACGTCCAGCGCCGTTTCTTCGAAGGCACCCATGTAGTCGGCCACGTCCGGGTCCACGACTGCCGGCGCCGCCGCTGCGGCGGCCGCCACCGCCGCCGCTTCCGCCAGCAGGTCCTCGTCCTTCACCGCTTCGTCATTATTCTTTTTTCCATCCATTTCTTCGTCCTTCCTTGTCGTCGTCAGGCAGCGGCCGGGCGAATAGACGCCCGGCGCTGCAGTTCTTCGTCTTGGAAATAAAGCCGCTGCACGCCCTTGATCGGCGGCGATCCTGCCGCGAACACCAGCACATCACCCGGCGTCACCTTGTTTCCGTCCTTCTGAATGCCGCGCAGGCGCATACATTCGTCAGGCGTCAGCAACGGCCTTTGGGTTTCTTGAACGCTTTCGGACATCGAGCCGAGGTCACCCATCCGGCCCGATCGCGACCGCTTCGCCTGGACGACCGTTGTCCGGCCGGTCATGTCCGATACGAGGCGGGCGGTTTCCATCTTGTTCGGCGCGAAGGCGATCCGCACATGGCAGTTCGACATAATTGATTCTTCGCGGCCATACGCCTGCTGCAGTTGCGTTATGTCCTGCACGACGATAAAGGCCTTGAGGCCGTAGCCGGCCATGAAGGCCAGGGCGCGTTCGAAGATTTCCAGCTTCCCAAAGGCCATAAACTCATCGAGCATCAGTAACAGCCGATGTTTATGGCCGGTGCTGGCGCGGCCGTCTTCAAACTCCATGCTTTCCGTCAACCGGCGTAGCATCAGGTTCATTACGATCCGGACCAACGGGCGCAAGCGGTCAATCTCGGACGGGCGGATAATCATGTAGAAGGCCGCCGGTCGATCACCGTTCACCAGGTCATTCAAGGTGAAATCGCTTGACGACGTGTTCCGCGCCACAATCGGGTCCGCATACAAGGCCAGCTCGGTAATCGCGCTGGAATGCACGCCCGACCTCTCTTGCGGGGCCTTGATTTTCATTCGGCTCGCGCCGCGTTTTACTTCCCGATTGATGTATTCGACGCCGTGATCGTATTCGATCATTTCGTCTAGAAGCGCGTCGAAATTATCCTCTCCGTCTTCATGGGAAATCGTTCCCGAGGCGAAGACGTTTAGATCATCGAGGCAGGCCCGCCGGTTTTCTTCATTCTCCACGCGATAGATGACATGGAGCATCATCACGCTAAGCCAGCTAAAGCCTTCCTGCCGCCAGTAATCCCGGAGGCCTTTGCCGTCCGGGTCGATAATCATGGATGCGATATTCTGACAATCCGCGATGTCCCGGCCGGTCCCGATTCTTACCTCGGCCAGCGGATTGAACATCGCCGTGCCGTCGTCGGCCGTCGGCTCGAATTTATAGATCGCGTGCCCCTGTTCCCGGCGCCATCCGGACGTGAGCGCGTAGTTTTCCCCCTTGATGTCGAGGACGAAGCAGCTTTCGGGCCAGGTCAGCAGGGTAGGGAGGATTAGGCTCACGCCCTTACCCGAACGGGTCGGGGCGAACACCATGACGTGTTCCGGGCCATCGTGTTTCAGCGGGTCCACACGGCCGGTTTTTTGCTTCCAGCCGCCCACGGTCACGCCGTGGTCAGTCAGCAGGCCGGCGCGCTTTACGTCGGCCGTCTCGGCCCAACGTGCGCTTCCGTGCAGCTCGTCACCGTCCCGGCCACCTTCCATCGTCCGGTTTCTCGCCCGAGTGGCGAGAAAGACGACAAGAAACATGCAGACAATGCCGCCAGCGCCGGTCGAATAAAGCGCCGTGAGCATTCTTTCCGGCAGCCCGGCGGGATGCACTGCGACTTGGGCGAGCCAGGTCCACCAACGCCCATCGAACGGATCAAAGCCTTCCTGCAGGTTCCACTGCAGCAGGACGGCCGCGATCATGCCGGCGAAGACCGCGAGAAGGGAAATTCTGGCGAGGATCATTGTTCTATTCCGTCTTTCAGCACCCAGCGGTCGTTTCGCGGCTCCCAGATGTCCGAGAGGCGGCGATAACCGTCTGCGTCGCGCTTGATCTGAATAACCACGTCAACCAGGTCGATAAGAAACTCTGGCACGCGCGGCATTGCCTGGCCCGACCAGGCAATGTTCTGGTCGAACTTCCGATGAATGGCCTGTTCGACGCCTTCGGCGTGAATGGTCATCCGGAAGCCTGTCACGCCGGAGTTCAGGGCGGCGAGGGCGGCAAAGGCGTTCTGTGTCGAAATCTCACCGAATACAATGTTGTCCGGCGTGATTCGCATAAGGTGATCGTAGAGCTGCCGCCAATCCTGCATCCCGTTTCCGGTCCCGCTTTCGCGGGCCGCGATCAGGCCGACGCCATCCCAAAATTGGTCGATATGAAGCTCCGGCGTATCCTCGACCGCGACCACACGGCGGTTCGTGTCGAGTTCCTTCAACATCATATTGAGCAGCGTCGTTTTACCCGTGTTCGTCGCGCCGGAAATGACCAGGTTGTTTTCTGATCTGGCGGCCGCAATCAGGTAATCCCTGATCTTGTCCGACACGCCCAAGTGTGACCACTCGGGCGTGAACGGATGCTTGCACCGGATCGCGAGGCTGAGGCCCGTCCTTACGGACGGGCCTACAAGAACCTCAAACCGATGCCCCGCCGGGAGGATCGTCGATAGTTTCGGCTGTTCGTCGCCATCGAACGCGAGGCCTGAGGCATTGCCCAGGCTTCGCGCGATTTTTTCGATAGCGGCTTGGGTCAGGCTACCGTCTTCTACGGTTTTCTTGCCTTCTCCCCGGCGATCCGTGACAACCTGGTGCGGTCGAGACATGCGAATCTCAACCGTCGCCGGGTCACCATAGTGTTTTTCCAAAGGCGCGAGGATGGAATTGAATAACGGGTTCGTCACCGTTGCCACCCCCTTAAAAGTCGATACAGAAATCCGGCGTCCAGCCCCAAAGGGTGAACGAGCCCGGATTACTGCAGTAGACCGAATTCGCCGGGTATGGGTTGCTGCTCGGGCTTGTGTAGGAGTTATAGGGGCAACGATCCGACAACTCGGATTTCGTCTTCGTCTCCTCAATAATAACTTCCCCGTCCTCGCGGACGACTTTTCGCTTGGCCTGATACGTCGCTTGCCAGCGTGCGGCCGTTCCGCCCGTACAGACCGGATTCGACCACACAACGTATTGCGGACCCGACAGCGACGTACGCGGCCACGTTTTGTCTACCGTTTCCTCGCAGGCATGGACCGGCCCTAAAGGCGTACCTTCGCCAATCGGCTTGGCATAAATCGTATCGTCCGGCCGTTTGTAGTTCTCGACCGTGTTCACACGTTCGAACCGGCTGCAGTCCTCATAGTAGTATTCGCCGCTTGCCTGCGTACCGTCACTTTCGAACGTGTAGGCCATTTGCGGTGTGCCATCGACGACCTCCGACGTAACGACGTTATACCGTCCGCTCGGCGCCATGATGTAGACGGTCGATTTCTGATAGGCGAAAAGCTGATCGTCGTGGGGCTCCCAGCCCGCCGTCTCCACTTGATGGGCGTACGTCGTTTCGCTTTGCTGGCACTGCGTCACGTACTCCTTGACGCCATTGAACATGTAGAAGAACCGTTCCATGCCGTAGGAGACGCCGGCCGAAACGTCGTGATTCCACGTAAAGGGATTTGTGCATCCCTCCGTCGTCGAAATCAGCGCCGTCGTGGTATCGTCCGGCTTGCACTCGGTGATGTACTCAACCAGCGAATCCTTAGTGATCGCCACCCGATATTGCATCGTCACGTTGCCGCCGTTTTGATCGACAATCGGCGAACAGATCTTCGCTCCGGCTTCCGACAAATAGACCTTCTGGTGCGCGTATTCGGTCCCCGTATCGGCACAGGCCCCGGCCTGCCAGGTCACCCCGTCCAGCTCATAGGTATGCCGCCCTTGCTGATAGGACGTGTTGGCGCTGAAATCGTGGCGGATCGAGCAGCCGTCCGTCGTCTCGACCAATGCCACGGCCTCTACCTCGCCCGAGGCTTCACACCCGCGAACCTGCACCGTCGCATTGTTGGCGTTCTTGTAGATCAAGGCAGCTTGAGTGACCGCCTGCATGGACGAATAATCGAGAAAGACGGGGCAGCTTTCCCGGTCTTCAACAATGTCAAAAACCTGATCTTCGTCCGCGACACATTCCGTCACTTCCTGCCGGGCGCCGCCGGCGTCCGTATAGAACAGAACGTATTGTGCAGTCGCTTTCAGGGCTTCCAAGTCAACCGAATCGGAACAGACCGAATAGCTCCGCTGCAGCGGATACCGGACCTCGGAATCCTCACAGGCGGACGACGACACATTGCCGTCCTCGGTCGTCTCGACCCGGCTTTGCTGGATCGGAAAGCCCTGGGCCGTATCGACCCTGATCGCGCATCCATCCGTCACGATCCGGACAAGCGGCGCGTCAGCTTCGGCGACAGCCAACGGTTCCGGGTTTTGATACCCGGCCGCGTCCGCGTTCTGCGCATCGTTTGAACCGATTTGCGCGTCCCGCGTCGGATCGCCGGCCTTTTCGTCTTCCTTTTCTTCCTCGGCTGCCGTCGCCGTGTCCTGCTGTTCCGCCAGGCGTTCCAGCGCCGCCCGCATTTCGGCTTTATCGCCTTCAACCGTGATCGGCTGCGCCGGGTCCAATTCGGCCGCCTTCATGTCGAATTGCGCGATGAACGCCGTCGAATTCAGGCTTTCCGCCCGACCGTCCTTTTCAACGCCGGTCAGCACCACCTGGCCGATCTTCTCCCCGTCCACCGTGACATAGCGGGCATAGGCTTTCGCCGTTACCCCTTTCGTCAGGTTTTTGGAAATTCCCGGCACTTCCACCAGGTCCAGATCGACGGCCCGGGCTTCCAGCTCCGGGACCGCCGTCCGCACGTTCGCCCGCGTCAGGATCGCCACTTTTTCCACCAATGTCTCGACACTGGTTTCCGATGCCTGGCCGTCCGTCGTCGGCGCCGCTTGCTGTGCCAAGGCGACACTCGTCAACGACAGAGCGGCCGCGAAGGCAATCACCGTTTTTCTCACCATGCTATACGTCTCCTTTTTACGTTTAGGTTTTCTTCCAATCGGCTATGTACCAATCGGAAGCAGGCCGGATTTGAACCCGCGTTCCCTGCGGGATCGTGATAATCGGAACCAAGGAAAGGGTTTCTTCGAGGACCGAGGCGGTGATTTCGCCGAAGCGGCTTGAAAGTTCTTCCGCCGCTTTTTCTGAGGCCGCCGTTGTCGTATCGGTCGCGTCCGTGCTGGCCGTCGCCGCCGCGAAGCGGACGGCAGTCGCCAGGCCGGTCAACATGATCGCCGTGCCGTACCGTTCCCAGAACCGGCGATCCACTTCGCCGGAAACCCCGGGTTGACCTTGTGCGTTTCCGACCGACGCGCCGAGGTCGCGAATTTCCGCGCGATGCCCGGCCATAAGAATTCGATCACACGTCATTTCGAGACGGCTCGATCCCATGTCCTTGGGCGGCAGGAATTTGCAGATCATCCGCGACCCTTTCGGCACCAGGACAAGGCGCCCGTGATAGCCGTACACATCGCGGGAGGTTTGGATAACGATGGACCCTTCATCGTCGCCGCCGACCTGGCTATTGATCCCGGTTTCAATAATCCCGGAGATATATCGGTCTGCCGCCAGAATGCGGGTGTTATCGACCGGCCGCGTCGAAGTGCTGCCAGGGCTGCCGTATTGCTCTTTCTCGCTCCCCGTTGCCTGCAGGCCCAGCGGGTCAACGTCGGGCGCATTCATGCCAGGCACCCCACGGCCGCCGGCGTCCGTCGCGGCCACCTGCACGTTGACCTCACGCCAGGCCGTGTTCTGCGATGTTCCTCCGGACCAGGCCGCTTGCAGCGCCAGCGCAACCGGATCCGGTTTCTTCACCGGCGGGGCAGGGGGCGGCGCTTTCTCAACCACCTTCTCCACGATCACTTCCTTTTTGATGACGACGGGCGGCATCGCAGGCGGCGCCGGTTTCGGCGGCGGCGGCGGCGCTTTCGGCAGCTCCCAGGCCCCGGCATCGTCTTGAGGCAATGCCGGCGGCTTCACCGGCGCGTCCGGCCCGCAAATTCCGCCGAACGTCAACCCCACGGCCACCGCCAGATCGCAAATGACGCTGCTCACGCTTCTTCCCCTTTGAACCTGATACAGAGGAAGCTCTGGCCGCTTTTCAGCGTAATCAGCGCGCGCGTGCTTTCGATGATATAGGTCTCACCCTGCACCCGCGTATTCACCAGCTCGTCGATACCATCAACGACGACGTAGGCCGTCGGCAGCTCAACGGTTCGCCACTTCTTACCGAACCGCACGTAGGTAAATTGATCGTCGCGAAACACGGTTTCCGGGGTCAATTCTTCCGAACCGGAAAGCTCGTATTCACCCCATCCGCGCAGGGCGTTCGGGTCGAAATCCGCACTGGCAACGAAGTCGCCGTTTTTCGTTTTCGGGCTTCCGTTTTTCAGCCCTTCAACGGCATCCGCCGCCGGCACCGCCATTGGCGGCAATTTACCGCTTTCCCCCTTGCCCTTCGTCGTGAACCCGTCCACCGCCGGATCGTCGGGCACGGTCACCCGCCCTTTAATCCGCACAACCACATCCGGGAGGTTTTTCGAATTGAAGGCCTCCGCCCGGATATAGAACGGATACACGCGGCCGGATTTGCCGTAGACAATCGCCGTCGTGTCGATCCCGACCTTGCCGGGTTTCAGGATGAAACGATTTTCGCCGCGTTGCTTGGCGACGAAATTCGCTTTATCGCCAACGTCGATGTCGGAAATTGTCTCGCCTTCCGGCAGCTCGACCAGAGTCACCGCGAATTCGCGAAGCCGCACCTTGTAGGTGCAGCCGTCGCAAAGGTCCGTTTCATAAACGGCCGCCGAGGGCTTCGCCGCATCCCAGGCGCGTTGCACCTGGCCGGTCGAACGGGGCCTATCCAGGCTCCCAAAGTGACCGTTCAGTTGCTCTTTCGTCTGCTGCACCACGGACGGCGGCACCAGGCGTTCAGGCCCCGCTGGCCCCTGCGTCGTCTGCGACACGCGCGGCCCCGGTTTCGAGGGCCGAGACGACGCCGTTTGTGCGTCGGCCGCCGTCACCGTGAACACGATCAACATTGCGGCCGCCAAGAGCGCGGCCATGGGCTTATGGCTTGTCATCCGCCATTCCTTTCTTTCAGGGTCATTTCGAGAACGAAGATGCCAAGCGGGTTCGTATACCGATCCTCTTCCCGCACCTCTTGCGGCCGGGTCGCCATCGACAAATAGGCCCTTACGGCCTTGCGGGCGGTTCGCTTACCGCCTTCCTTGTCGATCTGGATGAAATCGACGACCAGCTTGTGTTCTTTTCCGAAGCTCTTGATCGTATCGACCGATTCAACGACGACTTCGCGCGTCATCCCCCGATCAATCGCATCCTTAAAGAACCCGGACTGCACACGTTCCCGATAGAACTTTTCGGAGAACGCGCGATCCGTCATCCGGGAGGCTTCCTTGAGCCTTTCGGATTGCGTCACCGGGTCGATTTCGAGGGTCAGACGGACATAGCGCCGCGCCATGCTTTCCAGCATGAACTTGAAGCCGCTCACGTTCTCGGAAATCGGCTCGATCCGGTACAGCTTATCGTCCGGCTTGTAGGTCCGGACGAGCGCATACTTGGTTTCCTTGAGGGGCACCAAGACCGCGATTGTCTGGCCGAGAACGATCGCCAGACACGCCAGGCCGATATTCACGCCCACGGACATCCTGAGAAGCCAGGCCTGCCTCTTGTGGGTCGCTTCGAAGGCGAACGGGTCCGCCTCGTTCACCGGGCTATGGGGGCTTAGCCAACCCTGCGCCGCTGCCCCGCTATCGCCAGGGTTTCGACGCATCCAGCGTTCCAGGAACGTCATATCAGCCGTTCCGCCACTTGAAGCCGCGTCCATCATAGGGCAGCTCCACGCAGGCACAGGGCGAGGCCTTCATTTCATCCGAGCCCGCGCCGGAATTATTCGGCATTTCCACATCGGACCCGGCGGCCACGCACCCGCTGAAAAAGCCGACGAGCGTTGCTATTGCGAGAATTTTAGTGAACATCGTTGTCATCCTTTCGGTCTGATTTTGTCCAAAACAGCTTGCGCGCCGGCACTGACCTTTGACGCTCCTACATGCAACGCGGCGGGGGCGACTTTCGCCGTTCCCGCACCGGCCCAATACGCCCCGGTCCCGGCCACATTCCCGGCAAGGTTCGCTGCACCACCTGCCGCGCCGCCCCACTGGCCGCGCGTCCGGTTGACGAAATACGCCCCTGACGCCACGGCACCGGCCGTAATTACGGCCGCCGCCTGGTTCGTCAGTTTCGATCCTGCGATTGAGTTCGCCATCCCGGTCGCTTCGGCCATAAAGGCCGTTCCGAGCCACCCGAGGGCGATAGCCACCCAGAGTTTCGGATTGTCCAAGGACAGCAATTCTTGAAGGGCCTGCTGGTTCTCTACCGCATCACCAATGCCCAGCTTGGTCACGCCGTAGAGGCAAACAGCGAGGGCGATGGTACTGCCGAATAGCACCATGAACGCCGCGAACAGCGTCCTCGCGCCGTTGATCGCCGTATCCTTGCCCCAGCCGAACCCAAGAGCCATCATCAGGATCGGCGACACAGCCGCGAACATCATCACCCGGAAAATCGTCACCACGACTTGCGCGAAGTAGACGATCATCAGGATCGCATACGGCGCGAGGATCAGAAGCGCGAACACGACGGGCCAAAGATTGGTGAGTGTTGTTTGACGCCCGAGGCTTTGCGCCAGGCCGAACACCTTGAACACGCCTTTCTGCGCGACGGCGACCAGGCCGGTCATCCCATCGAGGCCGTTAATCCCGTTCGTCGATTGTCCGTACTGCGATACATAGTCAATAGTCTGGCCATTGAGATTTGTCTTTGCGGTTATTCCGCCACCGGCTTCCAGAACTAGACTTGCCGCGCCGCTCATAGTCGAAAGCGCCGCTTTATAGATCATGTTTACTAGCCACGGACCTTGCCCACCAAGCAGCGCAGCGGCTATAATGAGGAACACCAATTCATGGAAAAACCCGGCCACGTCGGGCTTGCCCGTGACGACCCGCATTCCGTGAGAAATGATCCAGAGGCCCGATATGCCTAGAAAAATCGCCCAGAACGGCCCGAGCAGCACATCGCTTAATCCTTGCGTGAATTCGTTCGCGAGCCGCACGTATTCATCGACAACGCCGCAAAGGACGCAGGGAATTTCAGTGTCCATTGCACTATTGCTCCTGTGCCTGGTTATTCCGACCAACGCGTTCGCGGCCGAGAAGACGGATTTTCTGAATTGGGATTATGTCGTCGGCTTCTGGACCGCGAAT
Source organism: Rhodospirillaceae bacterium (assembly GCA_002696205.1). Classification (GTDB taxonomy): domain Bacteria; phylum Pseudomonadota; class Alphaproteobacteria; order Rhodospirillales; family Casp-alpha2; genus UBA1479. The sequence continues at coordinate 14,197 of NZRL01000126.1, forward strand.
CACGACCTCGCGGCTGCAAAAGCGGAGCAGGCCCGCGTCGTTCCGGCATGGAAAGCCTGGTCTGCCAAACATGGCACGCGGCTTTACCCGGAATTGGTCGAGAAACTGAATGACGAGCCGAACGCCGATCTGATTAAGAAAGGCCACGACTTCACGTTGATGGTGAATGTTTGGCGACGAATCTATACGTCGTTTATGACAAGCATTTACACCGTACACGGCGCGCGACCGTGGAATGCGAACGTCGGTTTCGAATGCGAAAACATTCAGGCATTGAACATTTTTACCCGCCAGTGCAACGACGTTCCCGACTGGCGAAAGCCCGAAACCCGACGCCGCGACGAAGCGGAATTTCAGAAAAACCCTGCCAAACGATTCCAATAGGCCGCTGCAGGACGGCGACGACATAACGGGGGGCATCATTTGTCCCCCGTTTCATTTTGGGCCGCCGCGCCAGGCCAGTTTTCAACCGTCGTGCTCATGTGCATGAGCATCGTCGATTGCACCTTGAGCAGTTGCGCGAGCAGTTGATTTTGTTGCACCAATTGCTTGTTCGTCAGGACCTCGCCTTGCGCGATCACGGCCAGGCGCTCTTGATGCGTATTCGCCGCCTTTGCCTTGCTTTCCAGATCGCTCGCGGCCTTCTCGGCATCTTCGGCGCCATCGGTCGCCGCCAGGTCACCGGCGGCCATACCGCCCGCCGCGACCTCTTTCGCGACTGCCTGACGGCGGGAATCCACCGCCGCGCGTTCACGGTCCAGCACCCGCCATATTTGCTCCGGCGGAAGATCCTTGTAGGCATCGCTGTTGCGCACCTGGTCAGGATCGAACCAAAGGGCTTCCTTGTAGAAAGCGCGGCCGTCGCAGATCGAGCCAAAGTCCATTTCGTCGAAATTCAGCGACGGCATCAGGCTTGCGAAGTCTGGGGCCAAGCATTGCAGATCGCGTTTGATCTTATTCGCCACGTTCCCGAGGTTCAGGCTCGGGATTGAGATTTGGCCCATTTCCCCAATCGCGTTGAGCTGCGATTGCAATTGGCCGCTCATTTCCGTGAGCCAGCCCGTTTGCTTCGTCAGTTCTGAAAACTGTTTCTGCATGGCGCTGATCTGTTCCGTGAGCTTGGCCAGCGCGGCCGAGTCGATCAC
>NZRL01000127.1 GCA_002696205.1 Rhodospirillaceae bacterium
AGATATCGGGCGCGGTGTCGATGGTGCTTAACGTGCCGTTGACGACCGTGGCGGTCGAGCCGTCGGTCGCGTCCGTTACCGTCGCCGCCGAGGGGCCAAGGTCGTCCATCCGGTAATTGACCAGCAGGGTCGGGTCGTTGGCGTCGACGAAGTTCTGATAGGAGTCGGCGATGTCCGAGGCCGAGCGGGCGACGTTCCAGACCCGCACGTCCGACATCATGCCGTTGAAGTTATAGGTCGCATCCCCGATGGCGAGATCGGCGACCACCGATGCATCTAGGGTGAAGCCGGACAGTGCCTGGGTGCCGATCAATTCGCCGTTCACATAGGCGGCAAGGGTGCTGCCGTCATAGGTGAAGGACATGTGATACCAGGTGCCGGCGTCCACCTTGTAGCCGCTTTCCAGGGTATCGCCCGAGGACAGGGTATCCTGACCGGCGAAATTGATGGTGTTGTCGATGTTCCGGTAGATCTGGAATTCCGGATCGTTGAGCCCGCCCGACGTCGTTTTCAGGGAGATCAGATTCTGCTGCGTCGACGGCGCGTCGAAGTTCACGTTGAATTCGATGGTCACCTGATCGGTGATGTCGCCCGCCGCATCCAAGGTGTCGGCGGTGACGGTCGAGCCGCCCGGGAAGTCGGCCACGTTGCCGACCACGGTCGGCGAGAGGATCGCCGCGCCCGGATCGTAGAACGCCGCACCATTGGCGAGCGTGCCGTCGGCGCCCTGGCCGGTCGCGTCCGTCGCGATCGATCCCGACGTTTCATCCAGTTTCCAGTAACCCAGAAGGTCCGTCTCGGTGCCGTCCAGCCGGTCATTCTTGGCGCCGTTGATCGCCGTGCTGTCCAGCGTCTTCGACCAGAAGCGGAGGTCGGCGATCTGACCGTCCAGTTCCCCGGTCGAGTACGCGCCGTTGGCGTCGCCGATCTTGTAGGACGTGGTGTTTGTCAGGTCGACGGCGTTATAGGCGGAAATGTCGGTCGCCGAGCCGTCGGCCACGCCGTTGACGAACAATTGCAAGTCCCCGTCCCGGTCGAAACTGGCCGCGACGTGGGTCCATTCGCCGTCCTGAATGACGATCGAGGTATCGAGCACGTTGACCGTACCGCCCAATCCGTCGAGCAGCGCTGCCCGCAAGGTGCCGGTCTCGCCGACCCACAGGACGAAGCCGCGCCCGCTGTTGGCCGTGTCGCGGCTGTCGAAGATCGCGTTGGTGTCGCCGTTATCCGGATCGTTCAGGTTGATCCAGGCTTCCACCGCGAAATCACTGTTCCCCACATCCAGCGATGTCTGGGCCGTGATGGTCATGGCGGAATTGGTGCCGTCGCCGCCGATTGCGAGAACCGAGGAGTCCGTATCGATCGGCAGGCCGGTTTCGGGGATCGTGGCGTCCGGTCCACCCGCGACCTCGTTGACGATCGTCGAACCATCGACGGTGTCGAAGGTGTATTGCGCGACAAGATCGCCCTCAGGATCGGCCGGTTCCGCCAGTTGGTAGTTCTGGGCGATCTGATCGCTCGTGCGCGCCGTGTCCCAGACCCGAACGTCGTCAATCTGGCCGGAGAAGGCGTCCAGACCGAAAGCATCGGAGGCGCCGATGCTCAACTCACCGGTTGGCGTGTTGGGCGCGGTCGTCGTCGTTCCGGCGTAGGGCGTAATCGTCTGTTCGACGCCGTCGACGACGATCTTGATTTCGCCGGCGTCACGGACCAGAGCGACATGGGTCCACTGATCGGCGGTCACGGTGACCGGCGTGTCCAATTCGGCGTTGAAGCCAAGGATGCCGGAGACGGTGTAGGTGCTGGCCCCGGTCCGCCGCAGGTAGATGCCGTAGCCGTCGGCGGTGGCATCCCCGTTCATCACCAGCATCTGATTGGCGTTGGTGTCCGTGCCGTCCCAGTTGAACCAGGTTTCGATGGTGAAGTCGTCGGTCGAGGTCAGGACCGGCGCGGCGGTCTGGATCACGTCGTCGACGCCGTCAAACTGCGCCACGCCGCCGGAGGCGGGGCCACCCAGCAGGACCGGCGCGTCGTTGATCGGTTTCACGTCGACCGTGATCGCCTGTTGGCTCCAGTCGTCGCCGTCGCCCACGGCCACATAGAAGGTATCCGTGCCGGTATAATTTTCGTTCGGCGTGTACTGCCAGTTGCCGTTGCCGTCGATCCAGGCGGAGCCGTTCTGCGGTTCGCCGTTGATTTCGAACTGGAACTGGGTGTCACCGTCGTAATCCGCAACCTCGACCCGGCCGCTCAGAGTCGAATCCTCCGCCGTTGCGAACGGCTGTGTCTCGGTCAAGGCCGGCGTGGCGTCAAACCCGCCGGAACGGTAGACGCCGTGGTTGCCTCCGGCGATGTCCTGGATCGTCGCGCCGTCGGACCCGCTCAGCGGCCAGGCGGATACCAGACCCGCCTCGTTGCCCGTCGGCAGGCCCTGCATGTCGGACTGCACCTCGGTCAGCGTGCGGCCCGTATCATAGACGCGTACGTCGAAAATCTCGCCGTCAATGAAGCCGTCACCACCCAACGAATCGTCCACGGCGCCGATCATCAAGTCCGCCGACGAGGTATGGATGGTCGAGCCGGAGAAGTCCGTCGAGGAATTCTCCTCGGCCCCGTTGATGATCAGGCGGGTGGTCGTGCCGTCGAAGGTGCCGACCACGTGGTACCACTGGCCGATCTCTACGTCGGTCGTGCCTTCGATGGCGATATCGTTGACGCCGTTGTCGGACAGCGCGAAGCGGAACTGTGCATTGCCGTCGGAGTCCAGATCGCTGACGGCCAGCTCATAACCCCGGTCGTTGTCCGTATAGGACCATTTGGACAAGATGGCGTCGACGCCGCCGGTCACCGGCAGGGCGTCGAGCTTGACCCAGGCCTCCAGGGTGATGGCGCTGTCGATGTTCAGGTCGTCTTGGCCCGACACGCGCACCGCCTCGCTGGTGCCGTTGAAGCTCACCACGTGATCGGGCAGCGGCACCGAAGTCGGGTCGTCGCCGGCGGCGGCGCCCGTGGCGCCCAATGTGCCGTCGGCGGCCGAGTTCAGCGCGCCCTTGTTGACGACCGTTTGCGTCGACACGTCGACTTCTTCGAAGTCGTAATGAACCTGCAGCGACGAGGCGTCGGCCCCGGTCAGGCCGCCACCGCCAATGTCGCCCTGAATTTGCTGCGGGTCCCGCACCTCGTCGTAGATGCGGACGTCGCTGATCAGGCCGTCGTAGTAGTATTCGGAAGCGCCGCTGCCTTGGACGTAGTGGCCGATCTCGATATTCGCCGGGCTTGTCTGGCGGGTGCCGGAGAAGCTGGCCGTGTCGATTTCCTCGCCGTTCACATAAAGGATGGCCTCGCCCGACAAATCATCGAATGTGACGGCGACATGATAGTCCGTGTCGGATATCAGCGGGCTTGCCGACTGCATGAGCATGATGTTGCTCTCGGTCGAACCGCCCTGGCCCATGACGAAGACCAGCGTCCCGTCGCCGTTGATCTGCAGGGTGAATTCCGCCTGATCGTTCACGTTGCCCGGCTGGCGCGCGATGATCGGTTTGGCGAAGCCATCCGCCGTGTTGTCGCCGGTGCGGATCTGGGCCTCGATCGTGAAGTCCGTCGGCATGGTCGTCATGCCGGAGACGATCATGTCGTCGACGCCGTCGAACTGCATGGCGTCGCCGGTGGTCGTCACCGCGGTGATGACCGGCGCGTCGTTGGTCGGCTGCACGTCGATGGTCAGGGTCTGGGTCGAGGTGACCGGCGGCGTGCCCTGGTCGGTCACGGTGATCTCGATGGTGTCCGTGCCGTTGAAGTTCGCGGGCGGCGCATAGGTGACGCGGCCCGTATCGGTGATGAAGACCTGGCCGCCCTGGGCCGAGGTGCCTTCGACGCCGCCGGTGACGGGCGTGCCGCCGGACACGCCGACGGTGATGTCGGTGCCGATGATGTCGCCGTCTTCCAAATCAGTGGCGCGCAGATCGACGACCAGCGGCATGTCTTCCTGCACCGTCAGCGGCGTCGCCAGGCCGCCGTAAATTCCCGGACCCGTATCGACATAGGACAGCCCGCCGGTCGGCGTCGCCGTGTATTCACCGACCAGGGATTGGAACGCGGTCACTGTCTCGCCGCCGTTGCCTTCGTTCAGCGGGAAGGCCGCAACCAGCCCACCGGTGTCATAGGGCAGCTCACCTTCATAGGAATCCTCGATCTGGCTGTCGCCGAGCGGGCGGTCCCAAATGCGGACCCCCGCGAGATCGCCGGTAAACCTCTGACTATGACCGTCGTAATCGCCGATGCTCAGGGTGCCGGTGCCGTCGATCGGAAGGGCGGTCGTCTGAACGGTGCCGGCGAGTTCACCGTCCACGTAGAGGCTGAGTTCGCCCGTGCCCGCATCCCACTTGCCGGCGACATGGTGCCACAGGCCGTCGCGGATGGATTCCGTCGCCGTGACGTTGGTTCCGGCTCCGCCCGGGTGGGTGAATTCGACGATCAGTTCGCCGTTGAGGAAGGCCAGTGAGTAGGCGGCCTTGCCGGTATCGCCCGCATTGTCCAAGGTCACCAGCCGCTGAGTGCCGGTGGCATTGTCGGCGGGATCGGAGCGCACCCAGGTCTCGATGGTCCAGCTGTCCGGATCGAGTGCGGGATCGTTGGCGACGGTGAGGGAGTCGTCCACCCCGTCGAAGGCGACCGCGCCGGAGAGAACCTCCGTGCTCAGCAGGGCCGGGGTGTTGCCGGCGAACTGCGCATCGCCCTGTAGGGTGCCGTCAGGCACGCTGTCGCCGTTGTTCCGACTGTCGTTGTAGATCTGCCCGTCAAGCGGATAGGAATTCGTCAGGGCCGCGGGAGATTGGCCGTCGTAGTAGGCCGTGTCCATATCCGCCTGAATTTCCGCCGTCGAGCGAACGCTGTCGAAGACGCGAACCTGGGCGATGGCGCCGTCGAACGCAGCCTGGCCCGAATTGTCGGCGCCGATGGTGACCGTCGTGCCCGCGTCGATCATCGGAGTCGATTGCGCGACGGGGCCGAAGGCCGTGCCATTGATGTAATAGGTCGCCTGGTCGGTGGAGCCATCCAAGGTTATGGCGACATGCGTCCATTCGCCTGCCGTTAGGGTGGCGCTGCCGAACGATCCGCCGTTGCCGTTGACTTCCAGTCCCAACGACGTGCCGGAGAGCAACATGCTCGTCCCGCCGATAGCGACGATGTTCTGTACGCCGGAGGTGACGTCGGGCTTGATCCAGGCCTCGATCGTCAGGTCACCAGTGTCGTTGATCGGGTTCTGTTCCAGGAACTCGGCGTAATCATTCGTGCCGTCCAGAACCAGGTAGTCGGAGAGGCGATCCGACGGCGGGCCGCCGGTCGTCAACTCATGGCCGTTTCCGGACACGTCGATCAGCGCCGGGTCGTTGTCGACCGCGCCGAAGTCCGGGTTGTCCAGGGTATAGCGGGCCGCCAGATCGGTCGTGTCGGCCAGATCGGCACTGCGGTAATTGTCGGCGATTTCTTCGGCCGTGCGGGCATCGGACCACATCCGGATGTCGTCGATGGCACCCTTCATGAAGGACGTGCCGTCCAGGCTTTCGCCGACCTTGATGTCACCGGCGTCGAGGTTCAACGCCATCGCCGTCGGCGCCCCCTGGGCCACGCCGTCGACGTAAAGCTGCACATTGGTGCCGTCGTAGGTAACCGCCACATGGTGCCAGCCGCCACCGTTGACGCCCGTCGCCGGGGTGACACTGGCGCCACCCGGGGTCGAAATCGTGATGTCCCCGGATGCCGACCCGGCGCCGATTTCAATGCCGTTGCCCGTGGCGTTTTCGCCGATCGAGAAGATCGGATTGGCGTTCGCCGAATAAGCCAGATCGACCCAGGCCTCAAGCGTGAAGGCATTGGTGCCCGGCAGCAGCGGCGTGGGATCGAGAACCTGAATACTGTCGTTGACGCCGTCGAATTGCGGGGCTCGCAGATTGGCCCGCGCCCCCAGAAGTTCCGGTGCGTCGTTGACCGGGCTGACGGTCAGGCTGATTTCCTGGAACGTCTCGCCGCCATCGCCGTCGGTGACCAGAACTTCGAAGGTGTCCGCGCCGGAATATTCTGCATCGGGGGTATAGGTCCATTCGCCGGTCGCCGCGTTCAGCGTCAACTGGCCGTATTCCGGGTTGTCGGAAACGGAGAAGCTGAATGGGCCGCTGGAGTCCACGTCGGTGACGGTAACCTGGCCGGAAAGCTGGCCGTCTTCGGCAAGGATCAGCGGGTTGGTGTCGGCGAAGGTTGGGGTCGCCGGCGACCCGGACGACCGGAATTCGCCCGTGTTGCCGCCCGCCACATCTGCGACGACGGCGCCGTCCGACTGATCCAGATGCCAGGCGCTGACCAGACCGGCTTCGTCGCCGTCCGGCAGGTCGTACATATCGCCCTTGATGTCCCCGTCGGTGCGCCCGGTGTCGTAGATGCGCGCGTCGAAGATCTCTCCGTCGAAGAAGGCATCGCCGCCGGCGCTGTCGTCCATGGCGCCGATCATCAGATCGGCCGAGGACGCATGGATGGTCTTGCCTGCGAAATCGGTGGAGGTGGTTTCTTCCTCGCCGTTGATGACCAGGCGCATGGTCGTGCCATCGAAGGTGCCGACCACGTGGTACCAGCCGCCCGCTTCAACGATCGTATCGCTTTCGATGGCCGTGTCGGCGCCGAGGCCCAGGGTGCCGTCTTCGGACAGGCCGAAGCGGAACCGGGAGAAGCCGTCGCCGTCGACGTCGCTGACCGCCAGCTCGAAGCCCCGGTCATCGTCCGTATAGGACCATTGCGAGATGATGGCGTCCTTGCCCGTCGTCGGCGGGAAGATATCGATCTTGACCCAGGCTTCCAGGGTGATCTCGCTGAGGTTTTCGAGTCCTTGCTGTTCCGCGACGCGGATGGCTTCCGTCGCGCCGTCGAACACCATCGCCTGCGATGTTTCCGGCGTGACCGTCGGCGCATCGGGCCCCGGGCCAGTGATGTTGGCTTCGAAGCTGCCCGCATCGAGAGAGAAACCCGGCTGGATCACATAGCCGACATCGCCGAGGATGAAATTCGTGCCGTCGCTGTTGTAAGAAATGTAACCGTACTGCCAATCCGTGCCAGAGCCGTCGGCGTCGAAGCGGAAGGCGAGGGTGTTGCTGCCCGTCGGCAGGTCCGCCGAGACGACCGATTCATAGGTCAGCGTGTCATCGATGGTTTGGCTGGCATTGAAGGTAATCAGGCTGCCGGCGCCGTCGGTCGCAATTTCGTACAGCACGCCGTTCGATGCGAAGTCGAAGCCCAGGCCGCTGCCGTTGGCGATAATCGTGAAGTCGCCGCTGGTCGTTGCCGTATTGTTGGTGCCGGTGATCGCGCCGATGCCGGGGGTCAGGCCGTCGATGTCGATATTGACATTGTTCCCGCCCGCATCCGTCGCGGTCATGCCGGTCAACCCGACGACGATCACGCCCGGGTAGGAGCCCAGGAATCCGTCGGTGTTGTCGGCCAGGCCCAGGTTGGGCACGGTCGCGCCGGATGCGTTCTCGAAATCGTAATGTAGCTGGAGGTTTGCGGTCGGTCCCGCGCCGCCCATCATGTCGGTAATGTCCTGGGCCGTCAGTTCGGCGTCGTAGATGCGGACATCGTCAATCTCGCCGACGTAGTCGGTCGGCAGATCGAAGCCGCCGACGAAGAGCGAGCTGAACACCCCGCCGACCGGTCCGCCCAGGACGCTGTAATCGAAGGTCCCCGCATTGTCGCCGTTGACGTAAAGCGTGACCGTTTCGCCCTCGGCGTCGCGAACCATGGCGACATGGGCCCAATCGCCCTGGACCAGCGATGCGTCGGTGAAGGTATGGCTGACGTTGGCACCTGCGGTCGTCTCGTGGACGTAGACCAGATTGCCCGAGGCGTCGGTCTCCAGGGCGTAGAGGATATTGGTGCCTTCCGTATCGCCTGGATCGTTGTAGGCGCCGAAGGTCAGGATATGCGTGGCGGCGGAAAGCTGTTCCGGGCGGATCCAGGCGGCGACGGTCAGGTCGCCGGCGATGGCCAGTTCACCGCTGTCGCCTGGCCCGGCGGTAATCACGTCCGTGCCGTCGAAGTTGGCGCCCCGACCGGTGGTCGTCACGCCGGTGACCGGCGCGTCGTTGACCGCATCGACGGTCAGGTTGATGGTCTTGCTGACCGTCGCGGTGCCGTCGGAAACGTCGACCGTGAAACTGTCCGGGCCGTTGTAGTTGCCGAACGGCGCATATTCGAAGCTGCCGTCCGAATTGACCGTGACCGTGCCGTTCGCCGGTGCACCATCGACGTTCAGGCTGAAGGTCAGCGCATCGCCGTCCACGTCATAGGCGGCGACCTTGCCGGTCAGCACGCCGTCTTCAACCATCGACAGCGGGTTGGTCGGCGCCAACGTCGGCGCCGTGGGCGATCCGGCCTGTTCGAAGATGCCGTCGTTGCCGTGGGCGATATCGGCCACGGTCGAGCCGTCGGTCTCGTTCAACGGATAGGCGGCGACGAGGTTGGGTTCGGACGTGTCCAGGGCACCGGTCATGTCTGCCTGGATGTCGGCTTGACCGCGCGCCGTGTCGTAGATGCGGACGTCGAACAATTGGCCGTCGTGAGAGAATGCGTCGCCGCCGCCGTTCACCGAGCCGATATGCAGAACAGAGCTTTCACCACCGTCAGGGATGGTCGAATAGCTTTGCGCCGCGCCGACCGGCTCGCCATTGACGTAAAGGGTGATGGTCTGCGCCGTGGCGTCGCGCACGGCGGCCACGTGATACCACTCGCCGGTGACGAAGTTGGTGTCGAAGGTGATTTCTTCGAAATTGGCGGCGCCGCCTTCGTGGACGAACACCAGATCGCCGCCGGCGTTCGGATGCAGGCCGTACAGCGTATTGATCGAGGGATCGGTGCCGATTTCGCTGAAGGCGACGACATAGGGGCGGGTGCCGTCGAAGCTGTCGAAGTTGACCCAGGTCTCGATCGTCAGATCGCCGTCGATCGCCAGTGCGTCGTTGGTGCCGCGGCCGGCATCGACCAACTGGTCCACGCCGTTGAAATCCATCGCCCGGCCGGTGAAGGCGACGGCGGTCGGGTCGTCCGCGGCGGCCGAGCCGTCGGCGCCCCGCGTGCCGTCGGCGGCGGAGGCGAGCGTGCCGCCGTTGGTCAGGGTCTGACCGGTCGCGCCCTGCGCCGAGATATGGACCAGCAGGCCTTCCGTGCCCGGACTGGCCGGGACGTAGCCGCCGGCATCGTCGGCGATTTCGGCCGGTGTGCGGGCATCGTCATAGATGCGGACGTCGTCGATCTGACCTTCGAAGAAATGGCTTTCGCTGTCATCGACATACGCACCGATGCGCATGTCGTTGACCGGATCGTAATCGATGACCGAGCCGGTGATCTCCTGACTACCGACTTCTTCGCCGTCGACGAAGATGCGCGCCGTCGTGCCGTCGTAGGTCGCGGCGACATGGGCCCATTCACCCGGCTGCAGCACGTTGTCGACGGTGACGGTCTGAAGCCCGGCATCGGTGGCGATGGCCAGGAGCAGGCCGTTCGAACCGCTCAGATGCAGGCCATATCCGCTTTCAACCGAAAGGGTGTCGTGGACGTTGCCGACGATGCCGTCCCAGGTGTCGAACGATTGCGGATTGATCCGGGCCGAGAGGGTGAAGGCGTTGGTGACCTGCAGGCCCGCGTCCTGGCCCAAGGTGACAACGTCGTCCACGCCGTCGAATTGCAGCGCCGTGCCGACCGTCGTGACGCCGCCGATTGCCGGCGCGTCGTTGGCGTTCACCACATTGACCGTGACCGTCTTGGCCGTATAGGCGCCTTCGCTGTCGAAGACTTTGACCTCGAACGTATCGGCGCCGAAGAAGTCGGCATCCGGCGTGTAGGTCCAGTCTCCGGTCGTCGAATTGACGGCGACCGTGCCGTTGGCCCCCTGGGTCAGGACGGCGTAGGAGAAGACCTCCCCGGGGTTGTCGGCGTCGCTGCCCGACATCTGGCCGTGCAGGACCGCGTCCTCGGCCAGAGTGAACAGGTTGGTCTCGGTAAACGTCGCCGTGCCGCCGGAGAAGGTGCCGGTGGCGCCGCCGCCGGAGATGTCGCGGAATTCGTCGGTCGTCCCGGCCAGTGTGTCGTCCAGATGCCAGGCCCCGGTCAGGTTCACATCCGTGCCGTCCGGCAGTTCGTTCATGTCACCCAGGATGTCGGTCTGCGAGCGCGCGACGTCATAGGTGCGGACATCGAAGATTTCGCCGTCGAAGACCGCGATGCCCGGCGAGCCATGCTGCCCGCCGATGGTGACGTCGCCCGTGGTCAGGTCGAACGGCGCGCCCGAGAAATCGACCGGCAAACCGGCCGGCTGGCCGTTGACGTAAATCTGTGCAGCACCCGTCGTGCCGTCATAGGTCACGGCGACGTGCGTCCACAGGCCTTCCTGCAGGGCGCCCGCGGAGCTGCCGCCTTGCGGGCCGCCGTAACGGATGACCTCGACCACGCCGGTCTGGCTGACCGACAGGCTGACCATCTCGCCGTTGGCCGGATTGCCGACGGACAGGACGCGCGAACCGTAGGTTCCGTCCAGCGCCGTCAGATCGTCGACCTTGACCCAGGCTTCGTAGGTAAAGTCGCCGGTGTCGGTGGCCAGGGAGGATGCGGTCTCGGAGACGATGTTGGCGCCCGAGGCCAACGCTGCCGAATCCGCAATCGTCCCCGTTTCCTGAACGGTGATGGTCGTGCCGTCAGGCGAAATTTCCGCGATGGTGAAGGTGCCGTCGTTCGCCGTGAGCGATCCGGAAACCGTGAACGTCTGGCCCGCCGACAGTCCGTCGAAGGTCCCGGCCTGCGAGGCGACGATGGAATCCGAGGCGGCGAAGAACTGCAGCGTATTGCCGCCCGACGCGGTCAAGTCGATGGCGCTTGCGTCCGTGGCCTCGACGACGGCCGAGCCATCGAACGACAGTGCCTGATCGACCAGCGGCACCGCCATGGGGGCCGTGCCGTCGACGGTGACGGTCAATTCCGGCTCCGTGCCGTCGGTCAGGCCGGTCATGTCCTCAACGACCGGGATCGACGTATTGGTGATCGTCGCGGTTGCCGGTGTGGTGGCGCCGGCGCCCATGGCGGCGTCGCCGCCCGCGAGGGTCCCCAGATTGGTCAGGGTCGCGCCGGAAATGTTCGCCGGATCCATGTCGTAATGGATTTGCAGGTTGTCGCCCGTGGTTTGGCCCAGGGCGTCGGCGGCGATTTCGGTCGCCGTGCGTGCATCCGAATAGATGCGGAAATCGCCCATTGTGCCGTCAAGCTGAACAGTGCCCTGGTATTGCTGCCCGATAAACAGGTCGGCGCTGCTCAATGTCGGCGCTGCCCCGCTTGTCGAGCCGTCAAAAACGCCGTCGATATAGAGTTTATAGGTGCCGGCCCCGTCGTAAGTATAGGCGATGTGGTGCGGTTGCCCGTCGTTGACCGCGATAGACGAATCGATAACCGGGCCACCAACCAGGGCCGCGCGGATGCCGCCGGAAAGCGCGTTGTCGCCGATATTGAGGAACATCAACTCATTGGCGGAAAGCGAATTCCCGACACCGGCCAGGTAGGCCGCCGTGTCCGTCGTCTGAAGTGTGAATTCGACGGAGAACCCGGCGGCGAAGTTGATGCCGGTGGTGTCGGCCTGAATGAAATCGTCGGTGCCGTCGAATTGCAAGGCGGGCAGGGTCGGGGTGCCGGCGGAGGCATCGGCGGTTGCGCCGATGGAGCCCAGGTTCGCGACCGTGCCGTCCGGCGCAATATTGCCAGCTTCGAAGTCGTAGGCGGCCAGCAGGTTGCCGTCGGCAAGGGCGCCGGCGTCCAGCGTGCCTACGGCATCGGCGGCGATTTCCGCGTCCGTGCGCACGTCGTTGTAGACGCGGACGTCGTCCAGCAGGCCGTCGAAGGGGCTGGTACCGTCGCTGGACGATCCCAGGGTCAGGACGCCCGGCGACAGGTCGGCGGTGCCGTTGACGAATGTCCCGACGGAGGCGCCGTCGATGAACAATTCGTAGGTGTCCGTGCCGTCATAGGTCAGGGCGATATGATGCGGCGTGCCGTCGTTGATGACAGGCGTCCCGGGGGTTGCGCCCAGGTTGGCTGGGCCGACATCGATCGTCCCGTTGGCCAGGAAGTTGAAATTGATCCCGGTGCCCGTGCCCCAGCTGTCGCCCAGGCTCATGAACATCGACTGCGTCGACGACGTGGTCGAGATGATCGTTTCGATGGTGTAGGCCCCGGTGCCGAGGGCAAGCAACGGATCAGCCGCGACCAGCTTGTCGTCGACGCCGTCGAAGCGCATGCCCTGGCTGGTCTGCACGTCGTTGCCGAGCAACGCGTCGGCACCGGAGCCGAGCGCGCCCTGGTTGGCGACATGGCCGCCCGTGACGTTGGCCGGGTCGAAGTCGTAATGGATCTGCAGGTTGTCGCCGCTCAAGCCGCCGGTGGCGTCGGCTTCGACCTCGGCCGCCGTGCGTTCGTCAGAATAGATGCGGAAATCGCCGACCGATCCTTCGAACGGCGTGGCGCCGTCGGGGCTGCCGAGCGTCAAGGTGCTGCCCGTGATGTCCGGCACGGGCGTGGTCGCCGGGGAGGCTTCGAGGACACCATCGACGTAGAGCTTGTAGTTGCCCGCGCCGTCATGGGTCAGGGAAATGTGGTGGGGCACGCCGTCGTTCACGGCCGTGGTTGTGTCGATGTCGATGACGCCGAACTGGCCGATGCGCAGGACGCCGCTGGCATCTGGAATATTCGCAAACAGAAGGTTGTTGGCTGGGACCCCGCCGGAAGAAGTGTCCCCCATCGTCATGATGTAGCCTTCGGACGTCATCGTCGTTTCGACGACGAATTCGATGGAAAAGGCATTGCCGAAATCGATGCCCGCCGTGTCGGCACGGACGGCGTCGTCGACGCCGTCGAAGGCGAGGGCCGGGCCGGAGAGCCCGCCGCCCAGAATGCCGTTGGCGGTGGCGCCGAGCGAGCCCAGGTTGGTCGGCGTGCCGTCGGCGAAATCGTAGTAGACCAGCGGGGCAATGCCCGAATTGGCGCCGCCCGCGTCGCCAGCGACTTCCGTCGCCGTGCGCGCGTGGTTGTAAATGCGGAATTCATCGACCGTGCCGTCCAGCGGGAAGACCGGGTGCGAAATCACGGCGTCGGCCGTCGTGGCGCCCAGATTGTTGACCGGGTCGACGCCGC
>NZRL01000128.1 GCA_002696205.1 Rhodospirillaceae bacterium
GATTTCGAATTCCTGCTCGACTGGCTGGAAGAGGCCGAATTGGACCGCGTCGGCTGCTTCAAATACGAGAACGTCCCCGGCGCCCAGGCGCAGGACCTTGCCGATCATCTGGACGAGGATGAAAAGCAGGACCGCTGGGAACGTCTGATGGAGGTGCAGCAGGACATCAGCACCCGCAGGCTGGCCCGCCTGGTCGGCCGCGAATTGGACGTGCTGATCGACGACGTCCCGGAAGACGGCACGGACGGAACGGTAATCGGCCGCTGCTACGCCGACGCGCCGGAAATCGACGGAAGCGTCCGGGTCTCGACGACCGAACAGGTTCGGCCCGGCGACATGCTACGGGTTCGTATCACCGGGTCGGACGACTACGATCTGGAAGGCGAGACTGTTTAGTCTCCGGCCGCCCGAAGGCACCGGATACGCAGGCTATCCGGCGCGTCGACGCTGATTGGGGTCACCGCTGGAACGCGTATCCACGCGGTCCAGGATTTCCCGCATCAACGCGATGCATTCCTTCATTTCCTTGATATCCTGCCTCATCGACCGAATGGCGGTTTCCTGATCTTCCGCATTCTGCGACATGATCTTGCGCAAGGTCGTGATCCGTTGGTCCTGCTGTTGCAGGGCCACGGTAATCTTGATGTCCGCATCCGCCAGTTTTTGGTCGACGAGTGATTGCAGGCGTTTCGACACCTCGGCCGAGGTGAGCAATGCCACCACGCCGATGATGACGGCCACGCCCGCGGCCACCGTGGCCAGATCGGACATTGTCGAGGCTCCGTCCATTTCTCCACCCCAAGTCGGTTATCTGCATCAAACCGGTCATTCCCGGAGCTTCTCCCCGGGAACCAACTTCGAAACCGTTATCTTCCGGGCCTTCACTGGCGCCGTTTTTTTCACCGTCGTTGGTCGAGCTTCGATCAGAATAGCGTCCATCGGGACAAGATGCACGTTATCCTAGTCATACCTTAATCCGCGAACGGCGAGGCGGAAACGAAACTTTCTTTGGACTTACGTACGAAGCCGCGCTCTTCATCGGTCGGGATCACGCGGCGCACGTTGCGGACGTCGTCCAGGGCCGCCGAAACGGCGTTGAGCCGCTCCCGCAGTTCCTGCGATCCGGCGCTCGCCGTTTTGAACTGATCCTCCATCGCCGCCAAGGCATCGCCGAGGACGCGGCGCTGGCGTTTCAGTTCCTGATCCTGTTTATCCAAGCCCTTCAGCAATTCCAATTCGGACTGCTGAAACCGGGCATCGATGACCGCCGAAACCCGGCGGGACATTTCGCCCGCGACCATCAATGCGATGACCCCGAAGACGATTCCGGCGGCGCCCAGGATAATGCCTAAATAGGCCGTCATGCCGCTCATGTTTCTCACCCTTTGCGTAATGCAGGCCGCCCGCGATTATTGTAGGGTCGCTTTGTGGGCTCGAGCCTTCTTCACCCGGGTAAAATTCTATGCCTGGCCCCGAATCCCCGCTGTGACGTACCTCACAATTCAAAATACCACCATAGAATCAATAGGTTAATATGAGAGCCGCTGTCATTCCCGTCACTCCTCTGCAGCAAAATTGCTCCCTCGTCTGGTGCGAGGAGACGCAAAAAGCCGCCTTCGTCGATCCCGGCGGCGATATCGACCGCCTGAAGGCCGCCATCGAAGAGGCCGAGGTGACCCTGGAAAAGATCCTGGTCACCCACGGCCATCTTGACCACGCAGGCGCGGTCGCCGACCTGGCCGAGGAATACGGCGTTCCTATCGAAGGCCCCCATCCCGAGGACAAGTTCTGGATCGACCAGCTGCCGACGCAAGGCAAGGAATACGGTTTCGGCGACCTGCGCGCCTTCACGCCCGACCGCTGGCTGGACCAGGGCGATACCTGCACCGTCGGCAAGCAGACCTTCGACGTTCTCCATTGCCCGGGCCATACGCCGGGCCATGTGGTGTTCTTCCATGCGGGCGAACAGGTCGCCTTCGTCGGCGACGTGCTGTTTCAGGGGTCGGTCGGCCGGTCCGATTTTCCCCGCGGCGACGGCCCGACGCTGATCAAATCGATCCGTGAAAAACTGTTTCCGTTGGGCGACGACGTGACGTTTGTGCCCGGGCACGGCCCTCTCTCGACCTTCGGGAATGAACGGGAAAGCAACCCCTTCGTCGCCGACCGCCTGTTCCCCGAGACATCGGCCTAGGCCCCGGGGGGACGGAGGAACGGATGAAACAGCTTCTGTTGCTCGCCGATACCGATGAATTGCCGGGCCTGACCAAGCTGTTCCGGGAGATCCTGCCGGATGCCCGTATTCAAGGCGTTTCGACCGCCGAGGAATTGGACGCCGCCACCAAGGATGCGCCCGCGGACCTGCGGCTGATCGCCTTCTGCTCCGGCGTCATCGTGCCGACGGCGATCCTCGACCGATTGTCCGGCCCGGCCTACAACGTTCATCCCGGCCCGCCGTGGGTCCGCGGCATCTATCCCTCCGTGTTCGCGCTGTACGACGGGATCGAGACCTTCGGCGCGACCCTCCACGAACTGACCGAAACCGTCGATGCCGGGCCCATCGTCGCCGTCGACGAAGCACCGATTCGCCCGGAGATGGACCGACTGGCCCTGGAAACCCTGGCCCGCGATTTGGTGACAGGCCTGCTGCGGCGCATGGCCGAAGATTTGCTGACAACCGACGGCGCCCTACCCCATCTTAGCGATATCGAATGGTCCGGCCCCGCCTGGACGAAGAAAGATTTCGATGCTCTCTGCCGTTTGCCCGACGGCATCGACGAGAACGAATGGCGCCGCCGTCACCGCGCCGTCGGCGAAGGGCCGAACCACGCGCTCTATATGGAAAAATTCGGCCGTCGGTTCTCGCTCGACCGGCCGGCCCGGTCCGGTCCGGTCGTCAAAGGCGGCCGCCCGATGGGCGATACCTGAGCCTGACCCGGACGCCGTGCCGAGAGGCTTCCTTGACATCGAAGGCATGCCTTGTACCCTCGGGCCGATTACTTCGATTGGTTCGCTCTGTGTACGCGTGGCTTGTCCACCGTCGCCGTTAAGTCTCGTTGCTCAGTGACGTTCTGTTGAAGCCCGAAACGCCGCCGGTCTCCGGCCCGGCGGCATGGACCAAGCGGGGCGCCCCTTGAACAAGGGCCTGAAAATCCGGATCCCCTCCCCGCCCGCATTCGCCGGGCGAAGGAAAACAGGACGCCCGGCTTCACCACAGACCATAGGCATAAAGGAAATCAGCGGATGAAACAGGCAACCGCGGGCGATACCGTGCGCGTGCACTACACCGGAACCCTCGACAACGGGACCACCTTCGACACCTCAGCCGACAAAGACCCCATGGAAGTGACCCTGGGCAGCGGCCAGATTCTGCCGGGCGTCGAGAACGCGATCCTCGGCATGACCGAAGGTGATTCGAAAACAGTGACATTGGAGGCCGAAAACGCCTTCGGTGTGCACAATCCCGACCTGATTCAGCACGTCGAGCGGGCGCGCATCCCCGATGAGATTGATCTCGAAATCGGCGCGGTCCTGCAAGCCACTGACGAGACGGGCAATCCCCTGCATCTGACCGTGGTCGAATTCGACGATCAGGCGGTCAAGCTGGACGCCAATCATCCCTTGGCCGGACGGGACCTGACCTTCGAATTGACGCTGGTCGAGTTCGCCTGACCCCGGGCTCTGAACAAGGGTGCCGCCGACCCGCCCGGTCCCCGAAGGGATCGAGCGAGCCGGCGGCGGCCCCCCGGCGCGATGGGGTCTTGCCGGGGGGAGGAACTCAGGCGGTCGGACCGCCGGGCGCTTCGCGGCCCATCGGCCCGCGCAAGCGGTCGGGTAACGCCACCGCGACAATCACAAAACCGATTCCCAGAACCAGGCCCAGCCACTCGCCGGGAACGCCGGCGAAAACGGCCGGGTATTTGGTGCCGCCCAGCGTGCCCAGCGCGGCCTTGCCGCCCATCAGCGGTTCGAGAAGGCCGGTCGCTTTAACGTCGGCGTAGCTCGCCATGTAGGCAGCCGCCCCCGCCAGACCGCCCAACGAGAAGACGAGACCGTCCCAGCGGCCGGTGGCGGCCGCGGCCAAGCCCGTGCCCGGACAATATCCAGCGATGGCGAACCCCGCCCCCAGCAACAAGCCGCCGACGAAGACGCCCCAGTAGGCATCCTTAACGTCGAGATGGCCGGGATCGACGAGATCCAGCATCAGCCCCATGAACAACAGAACCGACGCCGTGCCGATGGCCAGCATGATGGTCTTCATCAGATGCAGGTTGGACAGCCTCAGCATGCCGATGATGACGCCCGGGTTGGTCGCGCCCACGCGGTCCAACATGAAACCGAAAGCCGCACCGATGACGATGGCGAGAACGATCGTGGTCATGGCTCAGGCCTCCTTCGGATAGAGAATGATGGCCAGCGGAATGGCCGCCAGGAAGGCACCGGCCATGAAGATGTACGCCGACAGCGATGTCTGCATGGCGCCGCTCATCATGTGTCCGGAGGTACATCCGCCGGCCAGCCGCGCGCCGTAGAGCACGATGAACCCGGCGGCGAAGGCCGCGAGATGCCGTTTCCAGGGCGCATCGCCGTAGTTGGCGCGCCAGACGGGCGGCATGGTGCGCTCAGCGGCGGGCACGCCGCCGCGCATCATCGCCGAGACCGCCGCCCCGCCCATCATGGCGAGAACGAAGACGAAGCTGTAGTTCCAGGGATTGGCGACGTTCTTGGCGTACTTGCCGCCGGACTTGTTGAGGTAGGCATTGGAGCTGGCGTAGCCGCTTTTGGAGTCTTTGTTCTCGACCACGACCGTGTCGTCCACGGCGTCCCACAGGATGCCGTCGAAAATGACGAACTGGGTCGATACGCCCACCGGCTTGATCAGCAGCACGGCCGCGAAGAACACCGCGCCCAACAGCACACCTCCGGTTTTCCAGGACAAAATCATGGTATTTTCCTCGTCAGTCGGCGCTCAGGCATCTGTCTTCGGCGCCGGACAGGTCGAAATCCCGAAAATCGAATAGGCCGGACAGGTCGAAAACACGCCGGTCGCCAGCGGCACGACGCCGATCAGCGCCCAAACGTGAAGGGGCTCTTCCGGGAAAAGGAAATAGACCGCCAGCAAGGCGATCCCCACGATGATGCGTAACACGCGGTCGATGCCGCCGACGTTCTTCTTGAACATGATCCAACTCCTGCCTGGACGCGCAGATGCACGCCCGTTGCCTCGGGTTGAACCTATTCAATCAGCAAAGAACCGCCGGAGTCGGTGACTAGGTCACGTTCCCCATAAATTTTGTGTATTTTTGCAGGACAATCAGGACAACAGTCCCGAAAGGCCCGCCCGATCGACGATCCGGATGGCGCCACGCTCCAGCGTGACAAACCCCTTTTTGGACAGGGCCTCCAACCGGCGCGAGACGACCTCGCGGACGGAGCCGATGGCCGTCGCCAATTCCTGATGGGTATTGGGCACGCAGCCTTCGGCGTCGGCGCGCTGCAACAGCGCGGCGGCGAGCCGCTCCTCGATCCGGATGAAGGCGACGCGCTCCAGCACCTGCATGACCGATTGCAGACGCTTGGCGAAGGCATGGAACACGAAGGTGCGGAACGATTCCGAGCGGCCGAGAAGGTCGAGAAACGTCCGTTTGGGGATCATCACCGCCTCGACGTCGGTTTCCGCCACGGCTTCGGCCGAATAATCGTCATCGCCCAGCAGGCCGAGCGTGCTTTGAACGCAGGAATCGCCGGGCACGATGCTGTAGAGCAGGATTTCCCGCCCCGTCGCCCCCGTCAGGTAGACATCGACCCGGCCACCGATCAGCACACCGAAACAGGTCACCTCGTCGCCCGGACGAAACAGGACATGTCCCTTTGGAATGGTGATCGGCTGAATGCCGGCAAGTGACTTGCGTGTGTCTTCGTCCAGGCTTTGCAAACCCGGCGCACGATCGATCCAATCCGTCACGGAGGTCCTCCTTATTCGCCGCCGCCTTCGCGAACGGCCCCAACCCACGGCCCGTATTGTGCGGACGGATCATCGCCGCGCAAGTCTCCGTTTGACGCATTTTCCATCCCATCGGGTTTCATCGGCATTAAACCCGCCCGCAACAAAAGCCTAACAGCGCAGAGGCACCTTTGCGGGGAAACGTCCGTCGTCGCGGTTCTGCGGCGGCGGGATATCCGAATGATCGGGGGACCGAAGACCAAGGAGGGACCGCTTCATGCGCCGTACCATCATCAAATCTTTCGCCGCTCTGGCTCTTATGGCCGGGCTTGCCGCCTGCGCGTCGCAGGAACAGGAAATGCAGCTTCATGCGCTCGAGACCAAGGTCAACACGGCCTTGCAGAACGCCGCCGCCGCCAAGGTGGACGCCGCCACGGCGATGCACATCGCCCTCGAGGCCGAGAAGAAATAGGTTACCTGACGAACCTCCCCACCCCACACCACCGTCAGGGAAAGCCCCGCCCGTGCCGCTTCGGGCGGGGCTTTCTATTGTCCGTTTCGCCGCACGCCCCCGGGCGCTACCATCCGGGGCATGCGGTTCTTCACTTCTGACCGGTTCGTCATCCCCCTGCCCGGCGGCCATAGCTTCCCGGGCCGGAAATACGTGTTGTTGCGGGAAAAGCTGATCCGCGACGGCATCCTGAAGGCCGACGCGATCCACCCCTCACCACTCGCCGATGCCACCGACCTCGCGCGTGCCCATGCGCCGGAATACATCGCCGCCGTGCTGGACGGCACGCTGGACGCCAAGGCCCAGCGGCGCATCGGCCTTCCGTGGAGCGAGACCCTGGTCAACCGCATCCACGCGACCATGGGCGGTGCGGTGATGGCGGCGGAGGCGGCATTGGAAGACGGCCTGTCCGGCCAACTGGCGGGCGGCACCCATCACGCGCACCGCGATTTCGGCGCCGGATACTGCATCTTTAACGATTTCGCCATCGCGGCGCTGAAGGTCCTGGCCGAAGGCTGGGCCGCGCGGGTCGCGATCATCGATTTGGACGTGCATCAGGGCGACGGCAACGCGGCGATCCTCACGGACCATCCCGACGTTTTCGTGTTCTCGGTCCAGGGGGAAAAGAACTTCCCCCACCACCGGGTACCGTCCGATCTGGACCTGGACCTGCCGGACGGCACGGAAGACGACGCCTATCTGCGCGCCCTCGCCGATCACCTTCCGGCCGTGTTCGATTTCCGCCCGGACCTGGTTCTGTATCAGGCCGGGGTCGACCCCTTGGCCGACGACCGCCTGGGCCGCCTGGCGCTGACCTACGACGGCCTCGCCAAGCGCGACCGCCTGGTCCTAACCGAATGCCGGTCGCGCGGCATCCCCGTCGCCATGGCCATCGGCGGCGGCTACGCCGCCCCCATCGAAAAGTCGGTCACCGCCTACGCCAATACCTATGCCGTGGCGAAGGAAGTCTTTCGGTTTTGAACTTGGGCCGCTTGGCCCACCCGCTACTTCCCGTCCCGGCGCGCGATGCAGGCGTCGACGGCATCGCTTTTGCAGGATTGGATGCAGCCGCGGCGCTTGTTGGCGGCGCTGGACGGGCCGGCGAGGCAGCCGCGCGTGCAATCCTGCAAGCGTTCCTGGAAATAGCCGCCGGAATGATCGCGGCACCAATTGTAATCGGGATCGAAGCCTTCGGAGGCGCCGGTCGTGGCCCCATCCATCAGGCGGGTGAAGAAGCCCTTGCGCTTGCCTTCGCCCTGGCCGTCCGGCGTCGTGGATGCCGTGCCGGCGGCGGGTGCAGGTGCGGCGGCGGGTTGAGACGACGTCTCGGGGGTGCCCCCCCATCCGCCGAACAGGCGCGACATGAAACCTTCGCGCTGTGCTTCCGCCGGCGCGGCCGGGGCCGGATCGGCGGGGCGGCTTGCGACGGAC
>NZRL01000129.1 GCA_002696205.1 Rhodospirillaceae bacterium
CGCCAGAAGGAAGCCGTAGGAGCTGTCCTCCGACAAACCGTTCGCCCAATCCGTGATCGCCGTAACGGTCGCCCCCTCGAACGGGAGCGCGCCCAGGAAATCTTTGATTGCCGTGGCGAAGGTCAATTGGAATGCCGGATCTAGTGAGATCGACAGCACGGCCGTCGCGTAAATCAGAAGGAAGAAATGGTCCAGCAGATGTCCGATGTTCAGGAACAGGAACTGGACGCCGTGGCGGTCGGTGTAGGACATGGTCGTTTCCTCGTCTTCCCGGTGCGGCAATTGGTCCGCCCGGGTTTTTGGTATGGTCGTGGTATTCGTTTAGGATACATGCACGAACCCGCCTCGACAGTCTTGCGGTATTCTGTCAATTTGTATCGCTAAATTGACAAACGAGGATGCCATGGACGGCCCCATCCCCGCCCCCCGTACGCGCTTTCCCATGCCCGCCCCCGGCTTCCGTTCGGACGGGCCCGAACGGGAAGCGACCCATGCCGACAACGTCGCCAAGGTCGACGCCCTGCAGGCCGTGCCGCGCCCCGTGGTCGCCGCCGCGACCGACTATCCGGCGGGTCAGGCGACGCGCTGGCATTCCCATCCGCGGGGCCAACTGGTCTATGCGATTTCCGGCGTCATGGCGGTGACGACCGACGGCGGCGTCTGGGTCGTGCCGCCGGAACGCGCCGTCTGGGTGCCGGGCGGGATGCCGCATCGGGTCGATTTCCCGACGGACGTGAAAATGCGGAGCCTCTGGGTGGCGCCCGAGGCCGCCCAAGCCCTGCCCCGCGTCTGCGGCGTCGTCACCGTCTCGCCGCTGCTGCGCGAACTGATCCGCGCCGCCGTGGACCTGCCTGCCGAATACGACACGGACGGCCCGGCCGGGCGCTTGATGACGGTGATCCTGGATCAATTGCGGGTGCTCGACCAGGCCGCTTTGCACCTGCCTTGGCCCGAGGACGCCCGCCTGACCCGCATCGCCGAGGCGCTGATCGACGATCCGGCCATGAACGCCGGGCTCGACGACTGGGCGAAAACGGCGGGGGCCAGTGCCCGCACCCTGGCCCGCCTGTTCGTCAAGGAAACGGGCATGACCTTCGGCGCCTGGCGGCAGCAGGCGCGGCTGCTGAAGGCCCTCGAACTTCTCGCCGCCGGCCAATCGGTCACGGCGACGGCTCTCGACCTTGGCTACGACAGCCCCTCGGCCTTCATCGCGATGTTCAAGAAGGTGCTGGGGACCTCGCCCGGAAAGTATTTCATTGGCTGAGCCAGGTGTGCGGCCCCCCTTGCCCCTAACTCGCCCCCCCTATTGCAGGAACGGACGACATAAATCCCGTATCAACCGCATATAGACGCCCGCCACGGGGTCGTTTGGGGACGCGTTCTTCATCGCCTCTTCGAATACGGTTTCATGGAATACGAGAGTTGTGCTTTCGGCTTCGTCCAGGCATCGCGACACCTCCGGACCGATCGCCCCTTTCGAAGTGACGTAGGAAATTGCATCGACCAGTCCCGCGACATAGTGCGTCCGATCATAGTCCGTGAATTTCTTGACCTGTTCGACCGAAAAATACTGGTGAACCAAGGGCGTTGCGGCATTGCCGACAGTGACAGTTCCAACTCCAATCAGCATTCCGCAAACCAGCATTCGAACTTTCCCCGTCATTGATGACTTGTTCTTAGGGTTATCGGGTTTCATTGGAATCGGTTCCTTTCTGACATCCTGCCTCTTCCTTTTCCTCCATCTTTCGTTCGATATCGGCTTCCAGATCGCGAATGTCCTGCCGCGCCGCGCGAAGCTCGTCCAATCTTTGCTGCGCTTCCGATTGCGCGTCCTCTGCCCTCACAATATATCCGGCTCAATATTTGAGCCGGGCCCCTCCTGAAGATGATCCAGGCCAATGCCGTTCATACGTTCTCATTCCATGAACTTTCCCACCAGATTTGAACGCCTGCCGATTTGCACCCGACACGGCCTGTTGTTCTTGGTCCGCCCGAAAGGGCGAGATACAATCCCTTCATGCGCTTATTGTTTGTATTCCTGATCGTTATCGTCATCGCCAGCCTCCCGTCAACGGCGACGAGAGCGGATGACGAAGCGGCGGTCGGATCGAAAGAACTGTCGCTTCACGATTTGGCCGAAATGAAGATCGACGAAAAAGAATTCGAACGGCTTATGTCGCCGGGAAATCTGAAGCGCGACGTCCCGGACCTGCATCTGGTGATGGCCGTGTTGTGGCATGAGACGCTCGGCGTCGCGGAAACGGCGCGTGAGTTGGGACGCAATTATCTCCGGTCCCTGGTATTGCTCGAACCTGAGAGCAAAATTGCCGCCAATCGCACCCATGTCGCGGAACAGAATTTATCCGCATCGTTCCAAAGAACATTCGACGACGTCATCGAATGGAATCGCCGGATCAGGTCCGACAACGGCAGGTTCGCCTACGCAGAAATGAAGCGGATCGAGGCAACGGAAGACGGTGCGGGCCTACGCCACGACGTAGCGGAACAACTCCTTTTTCTGGCGGCACGCCTGGGGTTCGGGGACGCCAAATTGGATCAGGCCCACCGCTACCTGGGTGCGGACAATGACTCCGATCGCTTGATGGGCGCCTTGATACTCCGGAGCTTGGCAGTCGCGGGAAATTCGACAGCCCAACTGGAACTCGGACGGCGGCATTCGTCGGGAGACGGGTTGGAGGCCGACAAGGCGAAAGCGTATTATTGGTACCTGCGCGCCCGCGAAAACGGCTCGAAGGTCACCGATATCATCGCCGGCCTTGAACGCAGCCTGAACCGGGAAGACCGCACGACGGTTCGTCGTTGGATCGACACGAACGATCCTCCCGTCGCACGCCTGACGGCCCGTTGATCTTCACCTGTTTTCGCAATCGGCCAGTCTCTTCTCCAGAGTCGAGCGTATCTTTTCCTTGTCTCCCAACTTCCGTTTTAGGTCCTCTATCTCTTTTTTCAGAATTTCGACCTCCGCCTCCAACTTTTTGATCGTCATACGCTTGCGCGTGCCGGGCACGGATTTTCCCAACAGCCTTCGCAAGGATCCTCGCAACAACCGATTCAAGAGCCAAACCGCCGTGCGAGTGCCGGGGTCTTCGGGCCGCATCATGTCGTCCAAAATATCGGTAGAGGGAAATTCGTCCTCCCCATCAGCTTCACGCAGGCGCTCAACTTCCGCGACTTTCTCCTTGAGATCGGCCTCTGCAGATAAAATCTGTCGATTGAGTTCATCCAATTCGCCATTCACCAACTCAAGTTCACGGCGAATGTCTGAACAATCCGGTTTGGGCTTTTTCGGACGTTCCGGCTCCTCCGGTTCATCGGGATCGTCCGGATCGCCGGGCTGAGGATGGTCGGGATCGTAGGGCGGGGTCTCGTCGCCGCCGTCGCCGTCATCGTTGCCGTCGCCGCCGTCTCCGCCCTCGGCCGGAGGCGTGCCGATTCCGCCGTCGTCGTCGGCGTCGCCGAGCGGCAGCGGCGCACCCGCCAGGCGTCGGCGGGCGTCGTTGAAAGCGTCGGCTTCCAGCACCCGTTCGACCTCGTCAAAAAGCTGGCGGTCCTCGTGCGGCGCCAGGGACATCTTGGCGCGCATTTGCCGCGTCCGGTCATGATCCGCGCGGAACAACTGGGCGAAGAAATCCGCGACCTGCGAACGGCCGGCGTGGCACCAAAGGAGTCGTCGTCGTTAAGCAGACTGCGCAGGCGGCCGGGCGCGGCAAAGGGATAGGGAGCCATGACATTCTCCGAAAAAGGAACAAACCAAGAACTTTTTCCTCATATGCGCGCAGCGCTATGGGAATGTCAAGAAATGTATGGTAATTATTCCTATGATCGGACGACGCTAACCCCTCGGGCAAGGAATCGGGTCGTTATCCGAGCATCCCCGAGATCCCGTCCCAGGTCAGCTTGATCCCGGTCAGGAACAGGAAGAAGTAACAGACGCCGAAGAAGATGCCGTCGGACAGGCGCGCCTGGCCCCAGAGGCCGATGCGCATGCCGATGGGCACCAGGGGCACCAGCACCAGGGCGGTCCAAAGGACCTCCGGCGTGAACTGGCCCAGTTCCCAATAGGCCGGGAACTTCATGATGTTCACGGCCCAGAAGAACACGGCGAAGGTGCCGACGTAGGCGCGTTTCGTCAGGCCGCGCGGCAGCAGATAGACCTGCACCGGCGGCGAGCCCGCATGGGCGAAGAAGCTGGTGAAGCCGCCCAGCGTGCCCCAGATCAGACCCGGCCAGCCCGGCGGCCGCGCGCCGTCGGCCTTGGGCCGCAGCGGCAGCCAGTGATCCAGCGTGAACAGAATCGCGATCAGGCCGACCATCAGGCGCGTGCCGTCCTCGGTCATGAACTGAAATCCGAACCAGCCGACCAGCGTCCCCACCGCCCCGCCCGGCAGCAGCAGTTTCAAATCGGCGCGCGAGAAATCGTTGCGGTAGACCCAGATGTTGATGAAGTCGATGGACATCAGCACCGGCAGCATGATCGCCGCCGCCATGGGCACCGGAATGATCAGCGCCATCAGCGGCACGGCGACCAGGGCCAGGCCAGAGCCGAAGCCGCCTTTGGAGATGCCCGCGATGAGCACCGCCGGGATGGCGGCGGCGTAGAACAAGGGATCGGTGATCATGTCAAGGGGTCAGTCCGTCTGGTGAAGAAGTGGCGGGCGGCGTCGGAGGGTCGGTAGGCGCCCCGTCTTGCTTGTCCCGGCGACGCCGCCGGCGGGTATGGCGGAACAGCATTTCCATGGGATAGGTCGCGGCGACGCGCAGGCCCGCGACGGAAGTCAGATTACGCATACCCTGGCGCGCCGTCGCCATCAATTCTTCCAAAACGATATCTTCCTCGACCTCGCCGACCTCGCGGACCTGGCGCAGGCGGTTGAGCGACAGCAGTCCCAAAATCGCCGCCAGCCCGAAGAAGAAATCCCAATGGCGCAGGTTGATGGCCTGGAACAGGTGGCGCGTCTCCGGCTCGGTCCAGCGCAGGATCAGGGTCAACTCCCGGTCGGCGAACCAGTCGGCGAACAGCCCGCCGAAGATGGGAGCCACGCCCGCGCAAACGGCGGTGACCAACGACGCGACCGAGAGGTAACTCGCCGCCGCGCCGCGGGGCGCCAGTTTGAGCCCGATGTTGCCCGAGGCCAAGGTCACCCCAGCCGTCGAGATACCGGTCAGAATATGGATGACGACCAGCAGCGGCGTTGTCATCGCATGCTTTTCCGGCAGGGTCGTGAAAGTCCAAAGGAAGATCGACAGCACGAACAGCGGCGCCGCGACGGTCAGCACCCCCTTGTTCGACATCTTGTCGGCGATCCGCCCCCAGGTCTTGAGCACGGCGATGTTGGCGGCCTGGCTGACGATCAGCAGGACCGTGACCATGGTGACGCTGAGCCCCAGGCGTTTGTAGAGGTAGACCGTGAAGAAGGGTGCCGCCAGATTGATGGCGAAATTCCAGGTCCCCAGGAAGATCACCAGATTCCGGAAATTACCGTCCTTCAACGGTTGGGCCAGGCGTTCGATCAGGGGCAGGTGCCGTTCGGCCGGCGGCATGGCGGGTTCGGGCATCCGCATCACGCAATAGGTCCCCGCCGCGCCGCAAACAAAGGCAAGCACCAGAAGGATCGCGTAGCCGTGGGCTTCCTGTCCCGGCATCCAGACCTTCCATTCGTCGACGAACAGACTGGCGCCCAGGCTGACGGCCATGCCCATGGCGGTCATCCAGATCAGACGTTGCGCGAAGACCTGGCCCATGCGGCCCTCGGGCACCAGGTCACGGACCCACGAATTCCACGCACAGCCGACGAAGGCACCGAAAGCGTAGCGCAGGGTCAAGGCGCCCAACAGCACCGCCAGCCCCAGTTCCTTCGACGGCAGCAGCACCGCCGCCGCCATGACAAGCAGCATGGGCCGGCTGACCGCCGCGAACAACACGGCCAGCAACCGCCGGCGGCGCACCTTCTCGACGACCTGCACGGCCGGCAGCAGGGTCAGCTGCGCCAGGTTCGGCAGGGCCGCCAGCAGCCCGATGGCGAGATTCGACGCCTCGAAATAAAGCGCGTAGGCGACCAGGATCGGCCCCAGCGCCAAGGTCTCCATGGAGTGCGAGCAGACCCCGTCGCGCAGCATCCACCGCAGGCCGTTTTCGACCTCCGCGTCGCTCAACTTTTCACTGGGCGCCAGGCGCTGGGACAGGGACATGGCGGCGGCCCGATCAGCCCCCGGCCTTCACGGCGGCCTTTTGCGGATCGCGGAAGCCGACGATCACCTCGCCGCCTATCAGGAACACCGGCCGTTTGATGAGGGTGGGATGTTCGGCCAGCAGCGCTTTCGCCTTGGCCGCGTCGATTCCGTCCTTGGCCGTGTCGTCGAGGCCGCGCCAGGTGGTCGAGGATTTATTGACCAGAGTCTCCCACCCCGCCGCGTCGATCCAGCGCGCCAGTTCGTCCGCCGGCACGCCGTCCGCGCGCACGTCCTTGGACTCATGGGCGATGCCTTCTGCCTCCAGCCATTTCAGCGCTTTCTTGCAGGTGTCGCAGGTCTTCAATCCCCAGACGGTCAGCATGATCCTCGCCTCTCCTCCTTGGCTCATTCTTGCTTGGCCGTTTACGATAGGGTCTAGAGCCCCTATATGTCACCGGCATTGATTTCTGCCAACCGAACGGACGAGACCCGAACATGCTGGCCCTGATCTCTCCCGCCAAGAAGCTGGACTTCGAAACCGAACCGACGCTGGACAGCTATTCCCAGCCCGACTTCCTGCCCCAGTCGAAGAAGCTGGTCTCCGCCGCACGCAAGCTGTCGCGCCAGGACCTGCGCAATCTGATGGGGATCAGCGAACAGCTGGCCGACCAGAATTTTCAGCGCTTCAAGGATTTCAAGCCGCCCTTCGACCT
This sequence comes from Rhodospirillaceae bacterium, assembly GCA_002696205.1. Lineage (GTDB taxonomy): Bacteria > Pseudomonadota > Alphaproteobacteria > Rhodospirillales > Casp-alpha2 > UBA1479. The sequence goes on from NZRL01000129.1 coordinate 6,906, forward strand.
GACCAACGCCAAGCAGGCCGCCATGGTCTTCAACGGCGACACCTACGTCGGGCTGAAGGCGCGGGAGATGTCGAAGGCCGACTTGGAATACGCGCAGGATCACCTGCGGATTCTCTCCGGGCTCTACGGCGTGCTGCGCCCCCTGGACCTGATCCAGCCCTACCGTTTGGAAATGGGTCTGAAGTTCAAGAACCCGGGCGGCGAGAACCTTTATGAATTTTGGAACGGCAAGTTGGCCAAGGCCGTCGACGAGGCGGTCGCGGGCCACAAGGACACGACGGTCGTGAACCTGGCATCCAACGAATACTTCAAGGCGATCGACGCCAAATCCCTGAAGGCGCCGGTCATCACGCCGGTGTTCAAGGAAGTGAACCAGGGCCAGGCCCGGGTGCTGGGCATGTTCGCCAAGCAGGCGCGCGGCATGATGGCCCGCTATATGATCACCAACCGGGTGGAAACCGCCGATGGACTTAAAAAGTTCACAGAAGGCGGGTATCGATTCCAGCCGGAGCAGAGCGACGACAAGACCTGGGTGTTCACCCGCAAGCAGCCGCCGAAAGTATCCAAGTAAGGGACACGCGAATATCGTGGCGCGGCCCAAGGCGGCGGCGTAACATTTCGGTCCGTTCGGGCATTCGGCAGACGCCCGGCACCATCAGGCGGATATCCCGTCCAAGCTCTGCCCTGACGTAGGCCCGACCCGGCGCCAATCGGTACCGGGCCGCCGCTCGACGAAAGGGTTTGTCATGGACGCAGATACCACCGGCACGGCCGCCGACCCCGAAAACGCCGCCACGCCCAAGGTCTCCTTCGCCGAAGCCGCGCGCTATTGGCTGCACCTGGGGTTCATCTCTTTCGGCGGCCCGGCCGGTCAGATTTCCATCATGCAGACGGACTGCGTCGACAAGAAGGGCTGGATCGACCAGCAGGCGTTCCTGCGCGGCCTCAATTATTCCATGCTGCTGCCGGGGCCCGAGGCCCAGCAGTTGGCGGCCTATATCGGTTGGCGCCTGCACGGCATCAAGGGGGCGGTGACCGCCGGCACCCTGTTCTTCCTGCCCGGCGCATTGGTCATGATGGCGTTGGCCTGGATCGCGGCGGCGCACGGCGACAATACCTGGGTCGTCAAGATCTTCAGCGGCATCAAGCCCGCCGTCATCGGCATCATCGTCTTCGCCGTCTGGCGGATCGGCAAGAAGACCTGCAATTCGATCCCCGGCGTGGCATTGGCGGCGGCGGCCTTCGCGGCGCTGCATTTCGGGCATGTGCCCTTTCCCCTAATCATCCTGGCGGCGGGCGTTCTGGGTGCGATGATCCCCGCCCTCGGTAAGGTCGGCGGCGGCCACGGCGATGCGCCGGACCACGAAACCCATGACCATATGAAACGTCCGGCGGGCAATCCCTGGGTCCGGCTGATCCGTTTGACGGCGGTCTTCCTGGTCGTCCTGGCGCTGCCCGTGGCGGCCTTGGTCGCCATCGCCGGACCGGCGCCGTTCCTGGCCCTGGCCAAGCTGTTCACCACAGCGGCGCTGGTCACCTTCGGCGGCGCCTACGCGGTGCTGCCCTATATCACCGACGCGGCCGTCAACACCCACGGCTGGATCGCGCCGGGCGACATGCTGAACGGCCTGGCGCTGGCCGAGACGACGCCCGGGCCGCTGGTCCTGGTCAACACCTATGTCGGTTTCTTCGCCGGATGGAACGCCGCCGAGGCCGCCGGATTGGCGCAAGTGACGGCGGGTCTGCTGGCAGGGATGCTGGTCACGTTCGTGACCTTCCTGCCGTCGTTCCTGTTCATCATCGCGGGCGCACCCTATGTCGACGCCCTGCAGAAAAACGAACATGCCCGCCGGGCCCTGTCCGGGATCACCACGGCTGTGGTCGGGGTGATCTTCAATCTGGCGGTTTTCCTGGGCGAGGCCGTGTTGATCACGGGTGACGCCGGCAGCCACGCCATCGATTGGGCCGCCGCCGGGGTCGCGCTGGGCGCGCTGGCCTTGCTTATGACCGGGCGGGTACCGATCCCCGCCCTGGTCGGGATTGGTGCTGCCCTGGGGGCGATCGGTCTCGTCTAAGCGTTGCCCGACGGCGCCGGGCGCGTTATCAACGCTCAAGCCCTTTCGGGACAAGACCGACCCAGCACAGGAGACCGCCCATGCGGCAACCGGCCCCCGCACGCATCGGCGACGCCGCCGAGGACGTGGATACCCCCGCCCTTTTGATCGACCTGGACGCGTTCGAGCGCAACCTGGACAAGATGGCCGCCTTCGCCAAGGACGCGGGCGTGCGCCTGCGGCCCCATTCCAAGACGCACAAGTCGGCCCATATCGCGCGCCTGCAAATGGAACGCGGCGCCGTCGGCGTGTGCTGTCAGAAGGTCTCGGAGGCCGAAGCCCTGGTGCAATCGGGCATCAACGACGTGCTGATTTCCAACGAGGTCGTGGGGCGGCACAAGCTGAACCGTCTATCGGCCCTTGCCCGCCATGCCAAGGTGGCGGTCTGCGCCGACGACGCGGACAACGTCATCGACCTGAACGCCGCCGCGGGCCAGGTCGGCGTGACCCTGGATGTTCTGGTCGAGATCGATGTCGGCGCGGGCCGTTGCGGCATCGCGCCCGGCGCCCCCGCCGTGGACCTGGCCAAATTGATCGACGGCTCGCGCAACCTGCGTTTCTCGGGCCTGCAGGCCTATCAGGGATCGGCCCAGCACATCCGCGATTTCGCCGAACGCAAGATGGCGATCAACGCCGCCCAGGTTCTGACCAAACAGACCATCGAACAATTGGCCGAGGCCGGGCTCGACTGCGAGACCATCGGCGGCGCCGGTACTGGGACCTACGAATTTCATATCGGGTCCAAGGCCTGGAACGAACTGCAGTGCGGCTCCTACGTCTTCATGGACACCGACTACGGCAAGAACCGCATGGCCGACGGCTCGATGTTCACGGAGTTCGAAAACGCGCTGTTCGTCCTGGCAACGGTGATGTCCAAAACGACGGACGACTTCTGCGTCGTCGATGCCGGCCATAAGGCGCTGGGCAACGACCAGGGATTCCCCCGTGTCCTCGACCTGGACGAGGTCGCCTATTCCCACCCGTCCGACGAACACGGCCGCCTGGACCTGAGCGAGACCAAGCAGGCGTTGAAACTGGGCGACAAGGTCAAGCTGATCCCCGGCCACTGCGATCCGACGGTGAACCTCTATGACTGGTACGTCGGCGTGCGCAACGGACGGGTCGAAGCGCTCTGGCAGGTCACGGCGCGGGGCGCGCTGACGTAAACCCATCTCGTCCGAGTGTGACCTGCGTCATGGATTCGACGCCTGCCGCCGCTATGGTTCTACGTAACGACCGCGTTAAATCTTGGACCCCCCAGTCCCCTTGCGCCTAAGATGGCGCAGCCGTCCCGGCGGGGCATAGATGCCGGGCACGCCAGGTATCCTTTTAAGTCGGCTGAATCAAAGGAAGAGCCACCATGAAAAAAATCGTCTATGTCCTGGGCGCGATCATCGTCCTTGTCGTCGCCGTCGCGATTTACGTCTTCGTCTTCGCGGGCGACCTGATCAAGACTGCCGTCGAACGCGTCGGCAGCGACGCCACCCAGGCCGAAGTGACGTTGAGCAAGGTCGATCTGGACATGTTCCAAGGCACCGGCGGCATGCAGGGCCTGATCGTCGGCAACCCCAAGGGTTTCAAATCGCCCAGCGCCTTCGAGTTGGGCTCGATCTCCATGCAGATCGACACGGACACGGTCGGCAAGAACCCGGTCGTCATCAAGTCGATCGCCATCACCGGCCCCATTGTGACCTACGAAAAGGCGGGCGGCACGTCGAACATCGACGCGATCAAGGCCAATGTCGACGCCTATGCCAAGCAGTTCGCGGGCTCCGGCGGTGAGGCCAAGACGGAAGAGAAATCGTCCGGCGACGAACAGAAACTGGTGATCGAAAAGCTGACGATCACCGGCGGCCAGGTGAAGTTGAACGCCGGGATGCTGGGCGACAAGTCGCTCGACGCCTCCCTGCCCGACCTGACACTGACCGACATCGGTAAGGATTCGGGCGGCACCAGCCCCGCCGAGGTTGCCAAGGCCGTGATCGACAAGATCACCGCCGGCGTCATGTCGATCAATCCGGAAAAACTGATCGGTAACGCCGCCAAGATGATGGAAGACGCGACCAAGGGCGCCACCGACGCCATGAAGGGTGCCGGCGAAGGCGCCGGCAAGGCGATGGAAGGTGTCGGCGACAAGGTGAAGGGCCTGTTCGGAAAATAGGCTTTTTTCCAAACACTTGAATGAAAGGCGGGGCCCTCGGGTCCCGCCTTTTTTCATGGGCACTCCACCGACGGCAACCCAATTGACCGAGAAAATCGATCAAACATGGTTAAATAATTCATCTTTGTTTTAATTGCGAATAATTCGCATTTGCGATATATTCTTCTCAACAAAGGCCGAGAAAGAAGGCCGCCGGGCGGACCGGCAAAACGGACCGCCCATCTGATGAAAGGAATATCGCCATGCCGCGCAAACTGATCAAAACCGGGACCTACTCCATCATGCACCTGACGGTCGCCGTGGCTGTGGCTTACGCCTTGACCCGCGACTGGCACATCGCCCTGGGGGTCGGCATCATCGAACCGATGGTTCAGACCGTCGCCTACACGATCCACGAAGCAATCTGGGGCAAGGTCCAGGACGCCGAGGACAAGCG
>NZRL01000130.1 GCA_002696205.1 Rhodospirillaceae bacterium
AAGCATCTCATAACCAACAAAAAAGGGCCCCGGATCGGGGGCCCTTTTGTGTTGGTTGCGGGGAGAGGATTTGAACCTGCGACCTTCAGGTTATGAGTTTAACGGTCGATTGATTGCAGGGGCATGGGGGAGATTGCAGGAGCTACATTAATTGTTATTTTTCAATATATTGAATCATTTTTGAGACTTGACGTGGGTTTGAAACGGAGTCCAGAATTTCTCCTGATTTGATTTCCATATGATTTCCGCAGGGGCGATCACATGAAACTCAACAAGGCCCGCATCAACTCGCTTGAGGTCCAGGACAAGGACTATTGCGTCTGGGACAGCACCCTCCCCGGCTTCGGGGTGCGCGTACGCCCGAGCGGCACCAAGACCTTCATCCTGCAGTACCGCAACAGGTTCGGGCGCCTGCGTCGTTATACCCTGGGGCGGGTCGGTCAACTCACCCTGGACCAGGCCCGCGAGGAGGCCATTCGGCTCCGCGGCGGGATCTCCCTCGGCAATGACCCGTCCGAGGCCCGCGCCCAACTGCGCAAGGGCGACACGATCAACAAACTGGCCGATCGCTATCTTGAGGACCATTGCGAGGGGCGGTGCAAGGAAAGCACAAAAAAGGCCCATATATGGCTGCTCGATAGGTACATCCGCGCAAGATTTGGTGCTAGAAAGATAGAAGAGTTGACGGCGCAGGACGTGGCAGACCTGCACCGAAGGCTCAAGGGGACGCCCTATAACGCCAACCGGGTCCTGGGATTGGTCAAGGCGATGTACAACAAGGCCGCAGAGTGGGGTTTGATCGAAGCGCACAAGAACCCAGCATTGCCGGTCAAACCTTACAGAGAACAACGACGCCAGAGATATCTCACGCCGGAGGAGTTGAAAGGAATGTTCCGCGTCATCGACGAGCAGGAACGCCTGAAACTCATTGATCCTTATCAGGCCGGCGCCATTCGCCTCCTTGCCCTCACCGGCTGCCGCTTAAGTGAAATCCTCACCCTCACATGGGACGCGGTCGATCTCGCCAATAAGCGCTTGTTACTCGCCCGGCACAAAACAGACGCCAAGGGCTTGAAAGCGATCCCGCTCAACGAGCCGGCGATCGAAGTCCTCAAGCAGCTCGCGAAAACGACCAAAGAGTTGACGGATGCCCGCCGGCGAAAAGGCGAGAACATTGTTGCTAATCCATACGTCATCGCCGGCCGCAAGGAAGGGACACACCTGGTCAATCTCCAAAAGCCCTGGGCGCGCGTCCGCAAGGCCGCCGAGCTGGACGATGTGCGCATTCATGATCTGCGTCACAGCTTTGCCAGCGCCGCGGCCTCGGCCGGTATTCCCCTGCAGATCATTGGCGGGCTGCTGGGCCACTCCAGCCCGCAGTCGACAGCCCGCTATGCGCACCTTGCGCAGGATCCTGTGCACCAAGCATCCGATGCTGTCGGCGCGCTGCTCTCTAATTGGTCTACAGGTTAAGGAGCAGGAAAACGATGAAGGGACACGCCCTGCAAGAAAGCTTCTCAAAAATTTATGTAAACAATGATGAAATAAAACGCCTTGCGGCTGCAGGTGATTGGGCTTTTGGATCTCGTAGGGACACTTTTGAACCAGGGCATTGGGTTCCCAAAGTGCACGTACTTCACGATCAAGTAGTCAGCACGTACGGCACCGAAGCAGCAAAATTGGCGCTTTGGGCAATGCTCGACGAGCAAGAAAGGCAAATGCGCGCTCACCTTGGCCTTGAATTCGTTCAGCATCAAGACCGCATCTATCTCTATGTCACAAACAGGAACACAGCCAAAGAACTTAACGCCCGATACTGCAAAGTGAGAAAACTGTTTTATGTTCCGAGAGCAGAGGCGGACCTTGAAAAGATCGAGCCCTATATTGGCCCCCTCGCGAAAAAAGCTTGGGAAACGTCATTGGCAGAGCGGCGGCGAAAACACGGGGAAAAATGGGAAAAGAGAACACAGGCAGCATTAGTTCAATTTCCTCATATCGGACGTAATCAGCCTGGGTTTGAATCGAGATTGAATAATTTGAGGTCGCCTCAAACCTCTCCTAAACCAAAAGGCCGGGTATCACTGAAACGACTTGCGGAGAAAGTTGCGGGCCAACTCCTAATAATCGATCCAGATCTCCGCTTCAAAACTGATGCCGAGATTGCTTGGCGCGTTCAAATGGAACTCGCGTACTGCGATTTGGAATATAGCTTCACTTCCGTGCGCGATGCGCTGGCCCAAAATTTTGGACTAGAAACGGCTATAAAGAAAGCCGCTGAACATCTCTATAAACAGTCAACCTAAATTTTACGAGGCGGGCCCGTATAACTGATCTCGCGTTCCTACAGCTATGTCTGACATCGTTTCTCCATGTTCAACACACATGGAGAATTGAGATGTCAGGAAACGAGAGAACAACATCAAAGCTTCCCCCTTTATCGGATGAAGCGCGCGATGACATCAAGCGCTTGACAGAAATCTTGGACGCCTTGGCTCCGGAGAACGCCTTCTGGCTGATTGGAGCCGTGGACACAAAAGAAGCCTCGGAGATCACCGGCGTACCTTCCGCAACATTGGTCACTCTACGATCTAAAGGCGGAGGACCACAATTCTTCAAGCCAACCCCCCGAAGCGTGAGATATTTCCGGATGGATCTTTACCAATGGATGCTCGCGGGCGGCCTGAAGGCAAGTACATCCGACCCTGGGTTGATCATCGATCTGCAAACAGCCATCGCACTAAGCGAGGCTCGCAATGACTGAACATCACCCATATATCGCTGGTCATTTTCCGGGAATCGGACGACCACAAGCCACTGCAATCTCCCACGAGTTCAGCCAACGCTACCGCAGTGGCCTGTCGCCGGGAACTTCACGCTCCTGCAATCTCCCCCATGCCCCTGCAATCAATCGACCGTTAAACTCACCGGCTTTACGGCCGGTGTCGGTGCGGCTCGAAACCCCTTCTAGGGATGGAGGCCACCATGCCGCGTGATCGCGTCCATTCCGTCAGGTTTTCTGAAGGTGAGGAGTCGATGATCCTTCGAGCCGTTCATCGATGTGGCTCGGCAGGATTGAGCAGCTTCTGTCGCGAAGCATCAGTCACGAGAGCCGAGGCAGAACTAAGCCCCCTAGGCACTCCCATACAGCAAGCCCTCAGCGAATTACAGCGTGACATCAATCGGGCCATTGGAACCAGCCAGCGCATCTATCTGCGGTCGGCAGGCGACAATCCGGAGCGGGCAGGACAGGAACTGGAGGGCGCGATGAAGGCGATTGAAGACATCCGGCGTGAATTGGAGCGCACCATACATGAGCTTCTAAACCTAAAGAGGCCCTAGCTACCGTTCCCACTCTGATCCTTTCACCCCGCGCGCAGGCCGAGACCGTGTTCGAGCAGGTCTCGACCGCCGCGACGGAACGTTTGTCGGAGTGTGTCTGCCGTGAACATCCCGCTCCGCCTTGCGAAGGGGTGCGGGCCTAGTTTCCAACATCGCGGTCAGATATCTCCGAACCTGATCGAGGTCCGGGGGATACACCTTCAGATCGGCGCCGAGCGTTTCCCTGACGGGCTCGAGAACTTCGATTGGACAACCTCGTCTCTCCGCGATGCGACAAAGCCGCAGGATGCTGACCTCAACCCGAGTCCGGCCCTTCGCCACCTCCTGCCGCCATCGTAGAACATTGATCGGAGACCGAAGAGACATTGCTGGCCTATGCCTGGGCTGCCGTTTCCTTTCCGGCAAGAGGATCGTTTTTACCGCTCTCTTGAGCTGCCGTCGGCGTTGATCGGATAGCGGCCAACGCTTCAGGTTGCCAAACGTCCAGGGCCGATGGAGGAGATGCCAATCGGCGATTGTCTTGGCGGATGAACCTGCCTGATCTCGTTGATCTTCGATCTCTTCCATCGCGAGGGAAAGGTACGCGTTCAAGGCAGATGTCGGATGCTCGAAGATACTCGACAGCTCGGCATGCAGATCTCGAACCGATTTCGAGGAATGTTCATTGAGCGCATCGATCCACTCGTCCCATTGCCGAACGCCGGCCCACACCCAAGATGCCAGGCGCCCCCTCTGTTTCCCGTGCCGCTCCCGATGGATATTCGTGCCAGTGCTCTCCCACCACTTGGGGGCCCGCACCCAAAGCGGTGCCGCACGCGTGTGCCGTTGGGCCATAGATCGGCTGAAACGGAGCGGGCGGACGCCGGCGAGTATATCCTCACGCAACGCCGTCCGGTCCTCGCGACACGTCGCAATGTAATCGAGGCCAGCGGTCCGAAGATTGTCTGCCAGCTCCACCCGCATGGAATAGAGATAATCGCCATGGATATCGCAACGGAGACGCTCCCCTGTCTCTGAGATCGCGCCGACCATGACATGCACATGCGGATGTTCCGAGTGATCTTGATGCAATGCCCAAAGGCATTGGAAGCCGCGGGCGGTAAATAGTCTGTCGAGGGTCACGAGGGTGGCCCGGCGTAACTTTTCGATCGTCGCTTCATCGTCATTGTCGGCGGCGATCGACCAAATGAAATGTCGCGCCTGGACGTTCCGAAAGCGCTCACGCGTGGGAAGCGTGCGCCAGGCCTCCGTGCCTTCCGCCTTCAGCTCGCGTGCCCAGCGGGAAAGATTGTCGCTGTCCTTCAGCAATCCCCAGCGAGCTAATTCGTCTTTGATCTCGTCCGCGAAAACCTCTCGGCCCCACCCGTCGAAAAGCGGCACTCTCTTGTCATCCTCATCCCCCTCAGGCTGGCATATACGCCCGATGTATCGAACGGCACCACGAACTCCGCCAATGGTTTTAGGCGCCCCGGCCGCTTTGACAATGACCTCCTTACCTCGGACTGGATACTCGCCGGACAGAACGCGAAGCCTGTCACGCAACGCCGGATTGGACAGCCCTTCGCCACCGATCCGAACTTTGGAGCGCGGCTGTCGCGATCGGCCGCCGCCGAAGCGGCCGAGGGACGGCCCGCTGATCAGGTGTTCCCAATAGCGGGCCTCCGCCTCGCTGAAACGGCCCATCCGAACGCGATGCCGCTCGTCTTTGTCTTCTAAGATGGTTTCGTAGAAGGAGGTCATATTTTGACTGTAGCCCCCTCAAGCCCGCCTGTCGGTATTACATTTTGCTATTCCTGTAACTCTTGCCCTCTTCGATACCGAAGGCAGCTTCGGTCTGAAATGCCCGGAAACCCTGGTCTTCGCGACGACTCCCCGCGAGTCCGGTCCCAGGCGAAGTTCGTCATCTTGTGATTTTTCGACAATAGGGAAAGGCAGATGTGTGAGCGTTCCGATTCTCGGTGTGATCCCGCGCGATTTCCCTGTGACATCAGGCGAAAGCCCCGTGATCTTCCAGAAAATCAGTGTGATGGCCAGAAATGGTATCTTGATGGCCATCGGACGATAATGGCAGTTGGCTGATTTCCGTCCCCAAAGGCGAGAAGGAATTGGTGACATGACCGGCGATGGTTTTTGGAACGCTGGTGTCCCTCTTCGGGTACCGTCGGTTCTTCCCAAGTGGCGCCCCCTTCCAGGAAAACGGAAACCGCTGCGCCTGGTTGAGCCCGACTTGAACAGCTACGACGAATGCTTTCGAAAGTTTCGGTTCTGGGAGATCGCGCCGGCCGAAGAAGAGGTTTTGGTCGATCGTCCGAACCTAAACCAGGAACCTGCCTGCGAGATCAAAGAGCTCAAGCTGGTTGGGGCTGAAACTAGGATAAGAAAGCTTGCTTGCTGGCTCGTTTGGTTTTCATGCCAACCATCGGATCGTAAAGCGCACCTCGTCAGAAAAGGACGCGAGCTGGGAGGTGCGTACTTGAGAGAAATTGATGAATTAGACGCTCTCTCCTCAGACACAGAGCCACGCCTACCGGTCAGATCGGGGACCATGCTTCTTGGAGCCTCGCCAGAAGCCCTCGACGCGGCCACCAAACATTGGCAGCAAATGGAATTGAGGTGGCTTGCTTGGTATGCCCAGGAAGGAAACTTTCAGACTGAACGATGCGAGGCAATCGCTTGGAACTTAGCGATACCACTGTTTGAGAAGTACGGCCGAGCCTATCCCCAACGCGAGGAGATCAAGCACATGTTTCAGGAGCGAGTGGTCGAAAGTGAGGCCATCAAATCAGAGTTGATCAAATTGGCGAATGAAACCGGACTACAGCCAAGGTCACTTCTCTCTCAAATCTTGAACCCCGCCCCAGAAGCCACAGCCAAAAAGAAGGCACCATGCCCAGTAATCACAAACGCTGAATTTGATAGAAAAAGTTCAGAATGGATAGGCGCAAGGGAGGTTAGTCCACGAACTTAGCCTCGTTTGCGGCGCGATGTTGGCTCTCACCTGGAATATGTAAAGGCAACCGAGGGTTAAACCGTTATCCGTCGATTTCTGCAGAAGTCGCCCCGAACTCTGCCCTCAAAAACTCCAAAGTCGCCGGATCGCGAAGTTTGCAGACGACATTCTGATTGGCAAAGGCTCCTGCGAAGGTCTTTGCCTCGGAGATCGGCAACGTCATTTTCCAATCGATGCCGACAACGTGTTCAGACAGATCTGGATCGTCTTGATCATGCAGTAACGCCGTCTCTGCCAATGGTTTTAGGCGCCCCGGCCGCTTTGACAATGACCTCCTTACCTCGGACTGGATTCTCGCCGGACAGAACGCGAAGCCTGTCGCGCAACGCCAGATTGGACAGCTCTTCGCCACCGATCCGAACTTTAGAGCGCGGCTGTCGCGATCGGATAGGCAGGTATCGCTTCCTTCTCCCCTTCTGAACGTGTTGTCTTCGTGGTTTCCATGACCTGCCCCCCTTAACCGGATCCAAACGCAAAGTTATGGAAGCTGCGTGTCTGGATCCCAGAATGGAGGGGAATATCGGATGGCACGGAAGCGCTTTTCGGTCGAGCAGATCATCAATCACATGCGGGAGGCGGACGTCTTTCTGGGGCAAGGCCGGACGGTTGGCGAGATCTGCCGGCAGATCGGCATATCGGAACAGCGTTACTACCGCTGGCGCCGGGAGTATGGCGGCCTGAAGATGACCAGCCGCGGCGGCTGAAGGAACTGGAACGGGAGAATGCCCTTTTACGCCGGGCCGTGTCTGACCTGACGCTGGAGAACCTGGTCCTGAAAGAGGCCGCGGGGGAAACTTCTAAGCCCCGAGCGCCGCCGCCAATGCGTGGTCCATGTCCGCTAGAAGTACGGCCTATCGGAACGTCGCGTCTGTCGCTACCTGGGGCAGCCGAGAACGACGCAACGCCGTGACTTGGCCGTCCCGTCGGATGAGAAAGCCCTGACCGGGGATATTGTCCGGCTGGCCGGGCAATATGGCCGATTTGACTACCGCCGTGTCACGGCGCTGCTCAGGGTCGAGGGCTGGCGGGTCAACAACAAGCGGGTGGAGCGCATCTGGCGGCGCGAGGGGCTCAAGGCTCCCAAGCAACAACCTAAACGGGGCCGACTGTACCTGAACGACGGCTCGTGCATCCGTCTCAGGCCCTGCTGGCCCAATCATGTCTGGTCCTACGACTTCGTCATGGACCGCACCCATGACGGCAAGGCATTCCGGATGCTGACGGTGATCGACGAGTTCACCAGGAGGTGCTTGGTTATCCACGCTGACCGGGGGCTCAAGAGCGACGATGTCCTGCATTACCTGACGGACCTGTTCACCCGGCATGGCCCGCCCGATCACATCCGATCGGACAACGGATCGGAGTTCACCGCCCAGGCCGTCCGCACCTAGCTCAGGCGGGTCGGCGTGAATACCCTCTACATCGAGCCCGGCAGTCCCTGGGAGAACGGCTACAACGAGAGCTTCAACGGCAAGCTCCGGGACAAGCTGCTCAACGCGGAAATCTTCTACACGCTGAAGGAGGCGAAGGTGCTGATCGAACGATGGCGTAACCACTACAACACGGTCAGGCCGCACAGTTCCCTGAACTACAGACCGCCCGCATCGGAAGCGTGGATGCAGGAAAGGCCCGACCGGGCCGTCGCTACGTATGGGCTATGGCCCGTTCGGGCCTTCCCAACGCCGGCGAAACTAACTTAAATGCTGGTATCGTTCGTGGGGGCAGATCAATTCCCCTCCATTCTGGGACCCAGACACGCAGCTTCCATACCTTTGCGTTTGGATCCGGTTAAGGGGGGCAGGTCAACGAAACGCGCGCTTGAAGAGCAGGAGCGGAAAGAGGCCGAGCGGTCGATGAAGCGGCGCGTCAACCTCATGGACGAATTCACGCGCGCCGCCGGCAGCGACGATGATGACGATGGCGGCGGTGGAGGCGGCGGCGATGGTTCAGGCGGGCCGACGCCGCCGACCAAGCCGCGCGGCCCCGACAAGCCCAAAGGGCGGAAAGGGCGGGACGGTCCTGATCTCCCGAGCCGCCGCCCGCGCCGGCGGCGCGAGGACCGCGATTTCGATCGCGGGATGTGAACGACTTCACCCGCTCTCATCCAGGAAATTCTTGACAACCACACTAATGAGAATATAAACTATACTCATATAGTAAGTTTACGTAATTCACATGGGAAGCCAGCGAGCTTCCTCACTGCGAACGGAAGTGTCTAAAGATGCGCTGGGGTGTTGAGAAACGATTGGAGTTTATCGAATTCCGCCTCTTTTGGGAGGGTGGCATCAATCGTGCTGACATCATGGATCAGTTTGGTGTGTCCGTCCCTCAGGCATCCAAAGACTTGACTCTGTACGAAGAAAAGGCCCCCGGCAATCTTGCTTACGATAAGAGCGCGAAACGATACCTAGCGGCGGAAAAATTCAAACCGGTGTTCTTGAACCCGGATGCCAGCGCATATCTGGCACAACTCCGCGCAGGAGGTCTTTCAGGTGACGGGCTAGAGGAAAGCTGGCTGTCCGCAGTTCCGTCTTTCGACACTTTGCCAATCCCTTATCGGCGCGTCACGGTTGACGTTCTCCGGAAAATCCTGGCGACGATACGCGCCAACCGAGCCGTAGAGATCAAATACCAGTCGATGAGCGACCACCGACCCGATCCTGCGTGGCGCTGGATCACTCCGCACGCGCTCGGAAACGATGGGCTGCGTTGGCACGTTCGTGCATTCTGTCATATCGACAGAAAATTCAAAGACTTCATCCTCTCAAGATGCCTGGAGATTCGCGGCGACGCCGACCCGGGAGCCACGCCGCCGGAAGATCAATTCTGGCAGGAGAAGTTTGATGTGACGCTCGTTCCGAACCCGAAACTGAGTGCTCCACAGCAAGACGTGATTGCCCAGGACTATGAGATGCAGGACGGCAAGGTCGTCGTCCCTGTTCGAATGGCGCTGCTCTACTACTTTCTCAAGCGCCTTCGCCTTGATGTTGTCGACGCGCTCGATCGTCCGCAAGAGGCACCTGTGATCGTCTCTAATCGCGCTGAATTCGACGCGGCGCTCAAAGAGGCGATGTCATGAAGTCCGAAAACTTCGAAATCATCAGGGAAGGGTGGCCGGAGCTAGCCGCACTCGGCGGCTTTGCGGAGGCTTATGCGCATCCTGATCCGGCCAGCGCCCTCGTGAAGCTCCGCCTGTTCGCGGAGAACCTGACCAAGGACATCTATCGTGATCTGCGCCTGCCGAAGCCGGATCAGCCGACCTTTGTTGATCTGCTGAAAAACCCGTCTTTTACGGCCATCACCCCGAAAGTCGTGCTCGACAAGCTGCACGCCCTGCGCATGCACGGCAACAAGGCCGCGCACGGCGAGCCGGTCAAACCGCAAAATGCCCTGTGGCTTCTTCGCGAGGCCCACGATCTCGCGCGTTGGCTGTTCGTGCGCTACGGCGACGGCAAGGCGAAAGAAATTCCGTCTTTCAAGCAGCCGGCGCAGCCCCAGGCCCAACAGGCGCACGAGCGGCGCAAGGTTCTTGAAAAGCTGGCCGCCCAGGAAGCGCAGATGGAAGAACTGCTGCAGGAGCTTGAGGCGATACGCCAAAAGGCCACGGCGGCAGAGAAGAAGGCCGAGGAACTCGAAGCTCTCGCGGACAAGGCCGCGCAAGCCGCCGATGAGCTTGAATTTGACGAAGCGACAACCCGCGCGCGTCTGATCGATAGTCTACTCGCAAGCGTCGGATGGAACGTTGCGGCCGGTGAGGCGAGCACGGACGAGGTTGGAAAGGAAGTTGAGGTCGCCGATCAGCCCACCGATTCCGGCATCGGCTATGCGGACTATGTGCTTTGGGACGATAACGGCAATCCGCTTGCCGTTATTGAGGCCAAGAAGACCAGCGTCGATCCCGAGCGGGGCCGGCACCAGGCAAAGCTCTATGCCGACGGCCTGGAGAAGGCACATGGCCACCGGCCGGTGATCTTCTACACGAACGGATTTGATATCTGGATTTGGGATGATGCACAGGGCTTTCCGCCGCGCAAGCTGTACGGCTTTTACTCGAAGGACAGCCTGCAGCATCTTGCGAACTATCAGCGCGCTGAGCGCAAGCCGCTCGATTCGCTCGAAATCAACGAAGACATCGTCAATCGTCTCTATCAGATCGAGGCGATCAAACGGGTTTCCGAGCGCTTCACGAACAAACACCGCAAATCGCTGATCGTGCAGGCCACCGGGACCGGCAAGACCCGCGTAGCCATCGCCCTGACGGACCTTCTGATCCGTGCCGGCTGGGTCAAGCGCGTTCTGTTCCTTTGTGACCGCCGGGAGTTGCGCAAACAGGCCAAGAACGCCTTCAACGACTTTCTGTCCGAGCCGATCCGGATCATCAACTCGCGCGTCAAATCCAACGCCAGCGAGCGGATATTTCTCGCGACATATCCGGCGATGCAGAAGGTCTTCCAGTCCTTCGATCCCGGCTTTTTCGACCTGATCATCGCCGATGAATCGCATCGCAGTATCTACAACGTCTACGGCGACATCTTTCACTACTTCGACTGTCACCAGGTCGGTCTGACAGCGACGCCCGTGGATTTTGTGACCCGGAGCACATTCAAGCTGTTCGATTGTGAAGGTCAGCTGCCGACCGCGAACTATGACCTGGAGCAGGCCGTGGCTGACGGCTACCTGACGCCGTTCGAGGTCTTCGAGCATACGACGCAGTTTCTGCGCGAGGGCATCAGCCTCGACACGCTGACCAAGGAGCAGATCGAGCAGCTTGAAGAGCAGGGTGAGGACCCGGCGCAATATGACTTCTCATCCGAGCAGGTCGACAAGATCATCTACAACAAAGACACGAACCGCGCGATCCTGCGCAACCTCATGGAAAACGGCTTGCGGGATGCCACCGGTCAGCTGCCGGGCAAGAGCATCATTTTTGCGCGCAACCATCAGCACGCTGTCCTGCTGCGGCAGCTTTTCGATGAGATGTATCCGCAATATGGCGGCGCCTTCTGCCAGGTGATCGACAACTATGATCCGCGCGCCGAACAGCTGATCGACGATTTCAAAGGCGAGGGAACGAACAGCGACCTGACCATCGCGATTTCCGTGGACATGCTCGATACCGGCATCGACATCCCGGAAATCCTGAATCTGGTTTTTGCCAAGCCGGTCAAGTCACCGGTCAAGTTCTGGCAGATGATCGGGCGCGGCACCCGTCTCCGGGAAGACCTGTTCGGGCCGGGTCAGCACAAGACGATTTTCCGCATATTCGATCACTGGGGGAACTTCGAACGATTTGAAATGGGATACCGGCCGGCCGAACCGACGCAGAGCAAGTCCGTCATGCAGCTTGTCTTTGAGGAGCGTCTGACGCTAGCCGAGACCGCCTTGGATAGCAGCGAGATTCCCGTCTTCGACAAGGCGATCAAACTGATTGCAGCGGACATTGCGGCGCTCCCCGAAGAGTCGATCGCGGTGCGGGAAAAATGGAAGGAAAAGCGCGCGCTGTCTCAGCCGGGGACGCTCAAAGCCTTTGCCCCGGCGACGAGGGCGCGGCTGCGCCAGGAGATCGCGCCGCTCATGCAATGGCGCAATATCCGCGGCCGCACCGATGCCTATGCGCTCGACCTGTTGATCGCCCGCATGCAGAACGCCCTCCTGCGCGGCTCCGGCCAGCTAGGCGATCTCAAAGTCGACCTGATGGATCGCGTGGCCGCACTTCAAATGCACCTGAATCCTGTGCGCGAGAAGGCCGAGGTTATCAAGCGCGTCAAATCCGATGCGTTCTGGGATGGCGTCACCGTTCAGGCCCTGGAAGAGGTGCGCGTCCCGCTGCGCGAGATCATGCATCACCGCGAGCGCGGCGGCGAACAGCCCCTGCCGCCGAAGGTCGTTGACATCACCGAGGATGCTGCCGGCGTTCAGTACGCGCGCCGCTCCGCGAGCCTGAAATCCATAGACATGAAGGCCTACCAGCAGATCGTTGAGGCCGAGCTCAAGAAACACTTCGAGACCAATCCGACGCTCAAGAAGATCAGGGCCGGCGAAGCGGTCTCTGAATCCGATCTGCAGGCTCTGGTGTCGTTGATCCTCACGCAGAGTCCGAACGCAAGTCGCGAGGCGCTTTCCGAGTTTTTCAGCACGACCGCCGAGCCCCTGCAATTCGCGATCCGCGCGATCATCGGCATGGACCCGGATGCGGTGAAGGACAAGTTCAGCGAGTTTGCCCGCAAGCACCCGAAGCTGACAGCCAAGCAGACGCGCTTCCTCTCACTTCTGCAAAACCACATCGCGCGCTACGGCTCCATCACCGTCGAGCGGCTCTATGACACGCCCTTCACCGTCGTCGATGCGGACGGTCTTGATGGCGTCTTCGAAGATGAAAACGAGATCAGCGATCTTCTTGAGGTCGTGCGGGGCTTTGAACCGCCGGCAGGAGATCGCCTTGAAACCAACCCGAATGAAAGGTCCGAATAACAATGGTCACGGGGGATTTGAAACGGCGCATTGACGCGCTCTGGACGGAGTTCTGGCAGGGCGGAATTACCAATCCGCTGACGGTGATCGAGCAGATCACCTTCCTGATGTATGCCCGGCTCCTGGACATTAACGAAACGCGGGACGAGAACCGTGCAAAGCGCACGGGCAAGTCGTTTCAGCGGCGCTTCAAGGATGATGAGCAGCATCTGCGCTGGCAGAACGTCCGTCATACGCCGTCAGAGAGGATCATTCCGCTCGTCCGCGATGAGGTCTTTCCGCACTTCAAGTCGACGGTTGCAGGCGGTACGGCCTTCGCCGAGTTCATGAAGGATGCGCAGCTGATGATCCAGAAGCCGAGCCTTCTGGTCAAAGCGGTCAACATGATCCACGAGCTGCCGCTCACCGAAGGCGACACCAAGGGGGACCTCTACGAATACCTGCTGAGCAAATTGACCACGGCCGGCATCAACGGTCAGTTCCGTACACCCCGGCACATTATCCGCCTGATGGTCGACGTAGTCGAACCGAAGCTGTGGGATGAGGAGGGTAATCCGCTATTTCCCATCATTGGTGATCCGGCCTGCGGCACCGGCGGCTTTCTGGTCAGCGTCATGCAGTATCTTCTGGAGACGTACACCTCCCCGGAAGCCGTCATCACGGAAACCGATGAGGAGACCGGCGCGATCGAGAAAGTTTACACCGGTGACCTGCTCGAAGATCATCGCGAGCACATCCGCAGCAGCATGTTCCACGGCTACGACTTCGATGCGACGATGCTGCGCATCGCCGCGATGAACCTGATGCTCCATGCCGTTGATGACCCGGACATCCACTATCAGGACACGCTGAGCGCCAGCTTCACCGAGCGCTTCCCGCAGACGGCCAAAGAGGGCTTCGACATCGTCCTTGCCAATCCGCCGTTTAAGGGCAGCCTGGATTTTGAGGACGTGCACGCGGGCCTGCTGCGCCAGGTCAAGACGAAAAAGACCGAGCTTCTCTTCGTCGCCCTGATCCTGCGCATGCTCAAGACCGGCGGCCGGTCGGCAACGATCGTACCTGACGGCGTTCTGTTCGGTTCATCCGGCGCCCATAAACAGCTGCGGGAGCTTTTGGTCGATCACAACCAGCTGGAAGCTGTGATCTCGCTGCCGAGCGGTGTCTTTAAGCCTTACGCCGGTGTCTCCACCGGCATCCTGGTCTTCACCAAGGGCGGGCGAACCGACCAGGTGTTTTTCTACGATGTGCAGGCGGATGGGCGCTCGCTCGACGACAAGCGTGAGCTTGTCGATAAGAACGATCTGCCCGATTGCCTTGCCCGTTGGCGCGAGCGCGATCCGGAAAAGGACACCGACCGCACCGATAGAGCATTCTTCGTCCCGGCGTGCGAGATCAGGGGATCAGGCTATGACCTCTCGCTGAGCCGATACAAGGAGACTGTTTACAAGGAAGAAGAATACGACCCGCCGCACGTCATTCTGGAGCGGATGAAAGCTCTCAACAACGAAATCGGTGCGGACCTCGCCGAGCTGGAGGAGATGCTCGGATGATGGATATACCTTCTGCCCCGCTGGGAGAGATCGCAAGCATTGTTCGCGGTGTAACCTTTTCCAAGTCAGACGCTGTCAATCAGCCGGCAGATGGTCATCTGCCGGTGCTGCGCGCGGGCAACATCCAAGATAGTCTCGTTTTGGATGATGATCTGGTTTATGTGCCGCGCGAGAAAGTAAACGAAAAACAGATACTACGAAAGGGCGACATCGTTATATGCACTTCGTCCGGCAGTTCAGAGGTTGTCGGAAAAACAGCCCGCGCGACTCATGATTGGGAAGGATCGTTTGGCGCTTTCTGTGCTGGGATTCGTGCGAGACGAAACAAGTGTGATCCATCCTTCCTTTTCTATTATCTAAAGTCGCCACAATTTCGATTGTGGACGCAGAGATCGTCAGGCGCAAACATTAAGAACATTCGTAAGTCCGAACTCGATCTGTTTGAGGTGCCCCTTCCGCCTCTGTCAGAGCAACGCCGCATCGCAGCCATACTCGACAAGGCTGATGGCATTCGACGAAAGCGCGAGCAGGTTCTGGTGATGATAGACGGTCTTCTACAGTCCACATTTCTAGAAATGTTCGGCCACCCTTTGAGTCCTAGTGCAAAGCTACCGGTCAAGCCGCTGTCGGAACTTGGTCGGATCGATACAGGCAAGACACCTCCGACTTCAGATCCAAACAATTACGGTTCAGGTGTGCCGTTTGTTACTCCTGGGGATTTAGGTGACTTGGTTTTTCTGACCAATAGAGAAATTAGTGAGAAGGGCACCTCATCATCAAAAGTCGTTGAGCGTGGCGCAACGATGGTGTGCTGCATCGGTGCGACGATCGGAAAAATGGGGTTAGTCACGCAACGCTCGGCATTCAATCAGCAGATCAACGCCGTGAGTTGGGGCGAGAAAATTGATCCACTGTATGGATATATCGGCATGACGTTTTTGGCCGCGCATATCGCGAATGCCGGAACATCCACAACTCTTCCGATCTTAAAGAAATCAAGCTTTTCAAAGATCAATTTTCCTGTCCCTCCGATTGAGCGCCAGAGGGAGTTTTCGCGGATCGTAGAGGCCGCATGGTCTTCCAAGGAGAGACAAACTGGACAATTGCACGAAGCTGAAAATTTCTTCCAGTCACTCTCGCAGCGCGCCTTCCGCGGCGAATTGTGAGGGGCCGCGATGCGTTTGACCCGGATAGAGATTGAGAACTTCAAGGGCATCGGTGACCGGCAGGAGGTCGAGCTGCGGCCGATCACGCTGCTGTTCGGCCCGAACAGTGCGGGCAAGAGCACGATCCTGCAGGCGCTGCACTATCTGCGCGAGATTCTGGAACGCGGCAATATCGATCCCGATGTCACGATCGCCGGCGGACTGATCGATCTCGGCGGTTTTGCAACGCTGGTCTACAACCACGAGCGCGACCGGACCGTCACGATCAAGGTGACGATGGACTTGTCGGATGAGCAGGGCGCGGACGGCCTGCCACTGAACGGCGGTCTGGCGATGGGCGAGCCGGAGTTTTCCGAGTTGCCGGTGCGTTACCTGATCGGCGAGAGCGCCGAGTACGGTGATTATGCGATTGTTCAGACGATCGCTGTTCAGGTGGACGTGCGCTGGAGCGAGTTCGAGCAGGCGCCTTACGTCTCGCGTCTCGCGATTGAGCTGGACGGTAAGCCGCTTGCCGCCATTGTCTCGACCCCACAGGAAGGCCGGGCGCAGCTTGCCGATTTCAATTTCGATCATCCGCTCTTGCGGCGCGCCGTTCTGCCCGATGACGAGCCGGAAGACGCTGACGACGAGATGGCGGCCTCTTCGCCGCTTGAGGATGAAATCTGGTCTCTGGCACGTGAGGCCGCCGCCGACAGGTCAACCCCGGACATTCCCGCCGACAGGCTTCGGATAGCGGTCGATACGGAGAACGGCGCCCTGCCCGAACTGGACCGCGAGTTGGTCCTGGGCATTCGCGATCCTGACGTCAGCAAGGCGGAACTGGAGGAGCGGACGCCGCGCGTGAACGGCCTCCGATCTTTGCTGTCCGAGATGGTGCTCGGGCCGGTACGTATTCTCCGCGATCACCTGGCGGAGATGACCTATATCGGGCCGCTGCGCGAGATACCTTCTCGAAGCTATCGACCGCAGGTTTCGCCAGGCGAGGCGCGCTGGGCGCACGGCCTTGCCGCCTGGGATTTCCTCTACAACGATCGCAGCGGCGCCTTGATGCAAGAGGTCAATCAATGGCTGTCTGATGCCGGCCGTCTGCGCACCGACTACCGGCTTGAACGGGTCGAATACAGGGAAGTGCCGGTCCCGGGCGTCTTTCACCAGATGTTTGAGCGCGGGCTCACCGAGGACGATCTTGGCGATCTACAGGAGATATATGAAAGCCTGCCAACCCGGACCGAAATCGCGCTGCGCGATTTCAACAAAGGCATCCTGGTCGCGCCGGGCGATGTCGGGGTTGGCATATCCCAAATGGTGCCGGTGGTTGTCAGCGCGCTGCGCAAGCAGGACGGCGTGCTAGCCATAGAACAGCCTGAGCTGCATGTGCATCCGGCCATCCAGGTCGGCATGGGCGATCTGTTCATCCGGGCAGCGCAGCGCGATCCCGACCGGCTGTTCTCCGGCAAGGCGCTTTTAATCGAAACACACAGCGAGCACATCATGCTCCGGCTGCTGCGGCGGATCAGGGAAACGACCGATGATGAGTTGCCGCCCGGTGTGACAGGTCTGACGGCGGACGATTTGTCTGTCATCTATGTCGAGGGCAGCGATGACGGCGTGCGGTTTCGGCCGCTGCGTGTCGATGACGAAGGAGAGTTCCGCGATCGGTGGCCGCACGGCTTCTTCGAAGAGCGGGCCGGGGAGCTCTTCTGATGCTGCAGGAATACGCGGTAGAGCCTGCCGCTATCGGCTCGGACTGGCAGACCTTTCGCTACCTGATCGAAAAGTTCGGCTTCGACCAGGGCCGCCTGATTTCCCAGTTCCCGAAGCACTGGTTTCGCGAGGTCTATCAGGCCGCCGGCGGGCTCAGCGACCTGCAGAAAAAACGAGTCGAAGAAGCGCTTAACGAAGCGAAGAAGAACAAGGTTGTCCGCACAGGCCGCCCCTATAACCCCGATCTTGGCGGGTGGCTCGACAACGCGCTCGCAGAGCATGGCCGCGAGCCCTTTCACGCCATCATCGCCGCCGCCAATCCGGGCGGCGATGCCTGCGTTGTTTGCAGCGATGAGGCCGATGATGGCCATGCGCTCATGGCTTGCGCGCGTGAGCGCGCCGTGCCGCGCGATGTCGAGTCTCTGGCCGCAGCACTGCAGGGCATGCTGCGTTTCGGCGCGCGCGTCGTGTTCGTCGATCCGTTCTTCGATCCCTACAAGGCGCTTCACAAGAGAGTGTTTTTGCGCCTGCTCACCATCGTCAAAGACCTTAACCCGCGTGCAGAATGCGAGATTCACTACCGCTATCACGCGAACAAGCCGGACAATGCCGATCTCGAAGGTGAGGCAGCCGCGCTGTTCGGCGACATTATACCGGCCGGGATGGCCGTCACCCTTTACTGTTGGAAGGAGCGAGACGGCGGTGAGGATTTCCACGCGCGCTATTTACTGACAGACAAAGGCGGCATTCGCGTGGATGCGGGTTTTGAGCCGGTCGGCGATCATCAGAATACGGATGTGAGCCTGATGGATTTCGATCTGTCGCAGATGAGGCTGGCTGCGCTAGCACGCAACGCTACGGAGTATGAACTGGTCGGCCCGGTGCTGCGGATTTCCGCCGGCGGGGAAGTCGCCCATGTTTGAACTGCGCACCGAAATTTACGCCGGGGGGATATCATGACCGTTCATTTGACAGCGCGCTTGGCCTGGCACGACGACGGGTGGAACGGCCGGATTTGCGAGAGGCCGGACTGCAACACCTACTGTGTCGGCATGCACTCTTATCCCGGCGACGTGGTCGCGCGGGAGCGGGACCTCGACAACGAAATCGCACTGGCCGGCAAACCTCTCGCCAAACTTGCCGGCGCTGACCTGCCGCCCTGCATTTACAGCGTCAACGCCTTCGGACCCGAGCCCATCCGCGGCTATTCCAACCCGCCGGACTTCTTTCGCGGCGGCGCGCAGCGCACGGAATGGGATATCCCCGAAGCCACGGCGTGTGTCTGGCCCTATGAGGCCATGTATGGCGATGACGTCTATGACGAAGCCGGCCGGCTCGATAATGACCGGCGCTCCGCGAACGCTGACGCATTCTTTGCCGAGATCGAGGACAATAAGAGCCTGATCTTCTACTACGCGAACTACTCCAACCCGTTTTCCGAAGAAGAAAGCACGCGCTACGCGCTGATCGGCGTCTCGCGCGTCAAAAAGCTCGGCGACCGTCTCATCTACAACGAGCCAAGCGACTATATCCGGCAAAGATATGCCGGCGGCATGATCTGGGCGCGCAATGTCACCTCGCACTATCCGAACGAAGGTCTGCGGCTGCCTTATCACCGCTACCGCGAGGACCCCGAGACGCTGCAGCGCATCGCCATTTTTCCGGAGAATCCGCGGACCTGCAAATACGGGGCGCGCCATCTTACCAACGACGATGCGATCGGGTTGCTGGAACAGTTCCTGAGCGCAGTCTACGAACTCAAGGCTATCGGCGATGACAGCGAGGACTGGGATGAGCGCGAGCGCTGGCTGCTTGGCTGCATCGCCGAGCTGTGGGGCAAGCGCGGTCTTTATCCCGGCCTGCTAAATGTCATGCGCTTCCTCGGGGCCGACGCCGCCACCGGGCCTGCGCGCGCCCTCATCGAAAAGGGTGAGTCCAAGGAAGCCCACCGGCTCTTCTTCGATGCGGTCGATAACGGCGCAGAAATCGCATCATTCGGTCTGCTCGGAAAACCGCTGCAGCGGCTCTCGCGGCAATGGCGGCTCAAGCCGGATAGTGCACGGGCGCTGCTGCGCGATGTGCTGCCGCGCCTTGATCTTCGTCTTGAGCAGATAGAGCGGATTGTGAGCGAAGAGCCTGCCGTGCGACAGGCGCACGGCCTGCCGCCGGCCATCACCGACCCCGTCGACAATCCTTATCTGCTGTCCGAAGGCTATGTCGGCGACAGCCCTGATGACACCATTCCCTGGGGCACGATCGACCGCGGCGTTCTGCCTTCGCCGGAGCTGGGCGGCGAAACCCTGACCGAGATGGAATTCGATGATCCGCGCCGTCTCAGGGCGCTGTGCGTTGATCATTTGCGACGCGAGCCCAACCAGACGTTTCGCGCTGCCGATGCCGTGCTTGCCGAGGTCAATGCCCGCCTCGCCAGGCTGCCGGAATGGAAGACGGCCACCTTCACCGAACGCTACTTTGAAGTCGATCGTGAAATCCTCGAAGAATCGCTTGTCTTGCGGAGTGAGGCAGACCGCCTCTGGCTTTATCTCGCCGAGGTTTACGATGACGAGCGGGCGATTGAAGACGCGCTGACAAAGCTTGCCGGCCGGGCCGATATCGAACTCACGCGTCCCTTTGATGCCGACGACTGGCGCGACGAAATTCGCGACACGAAGAGCCCGCTCCTAAAGAAGGCTCAGGAGCAGTACGAAGCCGCTGTCGATGCCCAGGCAGAAAGCTGCGCGTCGATCTTCCGGCGGCCGCTGTCGGTCGTGACCGGCGCGGCCGGCACCGGCAAAACGTCAGTGATTTGCGCCATCATCCGCGCTGTGCGGCAAACCGAAGGCGACGGCGCGCCTCTGACGGTATTGGCGCCGACCGGCAAGGCGTCCGACCGCGTCCGCGCCAAGATGCACGAGCGTGAGATCGAACGGGTCGGAACCTCCACGGTGCATTCCTTCCTGGCAAAGGGCGGCTGGCTCAACGACAACCTTACCCTCAAGCGCTCCGGCGGCAAGCGCGCCGGCAGCGGGACAATCATCGTCGATGAAGCCTCGATGCTCGACCTCGCGCTTATGGCCAGTCTGATGCGCGCAATTGACTGGCGGCAGGTGCGACGCTTCATTCTGGTCGGCGATCCCAATCAGCTTCCGCCGATCGGCCGCGGACGCGTCTTTGCCGACACTATTCAGTGGCTTGCCGAGAAGAACACCTCCGGCATTGCCCGGCTCGAACATAACCTCCGCCAGCTCGAAAACGCCGTCGAAGGGAAGGGCACGGCAATCCTGCGCCTTGCTGATCTCTTCATCAGCGCGAACGCTCGCGATGACGGTCAGCCCACCGCGCCCGATGCCGAGGAGCTTCTCACGCAGGTTCACAAAGGCGGCGAAGTCGATGCCGATTTGCGTGTGATTTACTGGGATGACCCGACGGCCCTGTCCGATAAGCTCATCCAGACCATCGAAAGGGAAATGGCGGACCACACCGGCGACACGCTCAATCCGGAAAAGCCCTATGAACTCTGGCGTACGGCATTCGACTGGAAGCCTGAGAAGTACCAGGTGCTCACCCCGCACCGCGGCGAGCTTCACGGCGTCGAGGCGCTGAACGAGGCCGTCCAGGACCGCGTGGCCGCCGGCGTCATGCATCGCTACGGCTTGCTCGACGGCATCACGCTGTACGACAAGGTTATTCAGTACCGGAACAGGCCGCAGTCAAATCCGATTTGGGCTTACAACTTCAATGCGCGGAGAGCCGAGCGAGTCGAGGTTTTCAATGGCGAGATCGGCTTCGTACAAAAGCATAACTTCGACAAGAAACCCGGCAGACGGCTCAAGCGCTTTCAGGTAAAATTCGAGCGGAAGGATCATCTTGCCGTTGGCTACGGCAGCGAGCTTTCCGCGAATGGCGGGTTTGAGAGCGTCGAAGACAATCTGGAGCTGGCCTACGCGATTTCAGTGCACAAGGCGCAGGGCAGCGAATTCAATCATTCCTATGTGGTCGTTCCCCGTTCTAAGGGCCGGTCACTGTCTTCTGAGCTCCTATACACAGCACTGACCCGTGCCCGGCAACACTGCACTTTGCTTGTGCAGGGGGATGTGTCGACCTTGCTGTCGGCGCGGCGTCCGGAAAACGCGCAGACCGGCCTCATCAACTCCTCGCTGTTTGACGGGTTCTTCCGAGCGGTACCGGACGAGCTCATCAATCGCAAGAGCTGGTATGAGGAAGGCCGTATCCACGAAGCACTCAGCGGCGACATGGTCCGCTCGAAATCCGAACTCGTGATCGCCAACCTGCTTCACGAGCGCGACGTGCCGTTCTCCTATGAGGTCCTTCTGCGCGCGCCTGACGGGACGATGTATCTGCCCGACTTCACGATCAGCTGGCAGGGCGAGACCTGGTTCTGGGAGCACTGGGGGATGATGTCTTCCGATTCCTACCAGGAGCACCGGGAACGAAAGGTCGCCTGGTACAACAAGCATTTTCCGGAGCGACTGATCGAGACCTTTGAAGGTCCGCGGCTTAGCCAGGACGCGGCCGACAACATATCCCGCTACTTCGCGGGCTGAGCCTACCCGGCCGCCTTTCCCCATTCATTATCAGCGCTTCCGGCGCGCTGCCTGATCGGCTGCGCGCCCGAGGCTGATTCCGTTTTCAGGATTATACGTATATAAACTATATTGACATTCTAAAAATATGGGAATAGTTTATATACTTATCGTGAGAATCGGTCGAAGACCAGCCAGCAACCCGGAGGGCGAACATGGCGAAGCGCAATTCAGAAGTGACCAGCAAGAAGGTGGCCTCGGCCGCGGCGAAGGTCCTGCGGGACCCGAAGGCCGGCAAGGCGGCGAAGTCTGCTGCCGCATCGGCGCTGACCCAGCGCCCGGACAAGAAAAAGAAGTGATGGAGCGCCATGAGCGAACAACAGGGACAGATCGAAGACAGTGAAGCCGATGCCGCCGGTGACATGGCGGCGCTGGCGCCGCGCGGACATGCGCAATCGAAGCGGGTTCTGACCATCGACGGCGGCGGCATCCGGGGCACGTTTCCGGCGGCCTTTCTGGCCAACCTCGAACAGGATCTCGAACACCCGATCGGGCGATATTTCGATCTGATTGCCGGCACCTCAACTGGCGGCATCATCGCCATCGGGCTGGCGCTCGGGATGCGCGCAGCGGACATTCTAAAGCTCTACGAGGAGCAGGGGCCGGCCATCTTCGCGCAGACGCGCGGCGGGCTGGTCGGCTGGCTCGGCCGCCAGATGCGCAAGGGCAAATGGTTCGTCTGGGGTCCGAAATACGACGCGAAGCCCCTTGAGGGCGCCCTAACCGCCGTGTTCGGCAAGCGGTTGCTCGGCGAGGCGCAGACGCGTCTGATGATCCCCGCCTGGCACCCGAAGACGCAGGGCGTATACATCTTCAAGACCGCCCATCATGAGAGACTGAAAACCGACTACCGCGAGCGCGCGGTCGACGCCGCGATGGCGACAGCCGCCGCGCCGACATTCTTTCGGCAGCACATCACGGCCAACGATGTCGGCCTTGTCGATGGCGGCCTCTGGGCGAATAACCCGACCGGCATCGCCGTGGTCGAGGCCGTTGCCACGCTCGGCTGGCCGGCGGACCGGCTCAAGGTCCTCAGTGTCGGCTGTCTCGAAGACATCAAGGTGGTGCGCGAGGCCTACGGCGCAGCGCGGCTCGCCCCGCAGCTTTCGAGTCTGTTCATGGCCGGTCAGTCGCACGGGTCGCTCGGCATCGCCCACATCCTGACCGGCGATCCGCATGAGCGCCGGGCGATCTACCGGATTTCCCAGCCGGTCCCGGACGGCTTCTACACGCTCGATAACACAAGCCGCATCCGCGACCTCAAGGACCGGGCCTTTGCCGAGGCACGTATTCAGAAACCGATCCTTCAACCCGCATTCTTCGACGACCCGGCCGCGCAGTTTCAACCCGAATACAGGTGTTCCCATGACCAGACATGAAAGAAAGTTCGCCCGCACGCACGATGATGTCCTCGAAGATATTGGGGCGGCCCTCGACATCCCGCTCTCGCGGCTCGAAGAGGCGAAGGAGCGTTACGAATCAATCGGCGCGTGGCTCGACCGGGACGGATCGTCCCTGTCCGGGCTGACGCCGGCGATCTCGCCGCAGGGCTCGATCCTGCTCGGCACCGTGATCCGTCCGCTGACAGACCGCGAAGAGTATGACATCGACCTCGTCTGCCTGCTGAGCGCGGCGAAGTCCGCCGTCACGCAGAAGCAGCTTAAAGAGGTGATCGGCCGTGAGGTTGCGCTCTACGCCAAGGCCCACAACATGGCCAATCCGCCTGAGGAGGGCCGCCGGTGCTGGACGCTTGTTTATGCCGACGGCGCCCAATTCCACATGGACATCCTGCCGGCGATTCCGGACCCGCAGGGCTATCAGTTCATGCTGCGCGCTCTCGGCTACAAGCGGCTCGCCGCCGACCCATCCCTGACCGGGGAGGCGATCGCTATCACCGATAACACGCATCCGCATTATGCCCGATACAGCGAGGACTGGCCGCAGAGCAATCCGCAGGGCTATGCCGCATGGTTCCGGGGGCGGATGAGCGTGCAGCTTTCCGCCCGGAAGCGGGCCTACGCCGAGCGGGAGGGGATCACTGCGAGTGTTGACGAGATTCCCGATCACAAGGTCAAGACGCCGCTGCAGCGCGCCGTCCAGCTC
>NZRL01000131.1 GCA_002696205.1 Rhodospirillaceae bacterium
CCGGGAAGCGGCGCGCCGTTTCGGCGGAGCTGACCCCGCCGCTGGACAGCATCAGCAGCAACTGCCCGCCGAAGCCGTGTTCGCCCAGGCGTTCGTCCAGGCGTTTGATGTAGCGGTTGATGAGCGGTCGGGTATAGGCGTTGACGCAGGTGGTGGAGGTCCGTTCGTACTCGCGGATTTCCGGCAGCACCTCGCAGGACAGCGAGACGGGCATGTCCGGCGCGATTTCCTCGATCAATTCGCGCATGCGCAGTTCGTGCGCCGTGTTCTGGAAGGAATGCAGGAAGGAAACGGCGATCGATTCCACGCCGGCGTCGATCAGTTCCTGAATGGCCGTGCGGGCCTGGGCTTCGTCCAGCGGCGTCAGAACGTCGCCCGAAACATGCAGGCGTTCGGTCACGTCCTTGCGCAGATAACGGGGGACCAGCGGGTCGGGAAAACGGATTTGCAGGTCGTAGCCGTCGAAGCGTTTTTCGCGGCCGATTTCGATCACGTCGCGGAAGCCTTCGGTCGTCAGCAGGCCGGTGACGGCCCCCTTGCGTTCGATGACCGAGTTGATGACCAGGGTCGTGCCGTGAACGAAGGACGATGTTTCGGCGAGGCAGCCCGGAACCATTTCGTTCAGTTCCAACGTGCCCTGCTGCACCCCTTCGGACGGATCGGCCGGCGTGGTGAGGCATTTGTTGATCCTCAGTTCACCGGTCTCCTGGTTGACGACGGCGAAGTCGGTAAAGGTCCCGCCAATGTCGCTGCCGAAGCTATAGGTCATCGTTTCTTCTCCGTTCGTGGGAATTCGGGGTCATCCGGCAGCCATCCGCGGGGTCGCGGGGGCGTCGGCGAAAGCATGGGCGAAGGCGTCGCGCGGGGCGGCGAAATCCTCGATCTGCATCAGGGCGGCGAACAGGGCTGCGGCCTTTTCGGGCGGCAGATAGGGACCCGCGAGGTCCGTGAACTTGGCGTTCAATTCGCCCGGCGTGACGAAATTCTCCGGCTCGCCCTTGGGGATTTCGACGAAGGTTTCATAGGTCTCGCCGCCCGCGACGATGCGCACGGATGCGCTCATCTGGGCCGGGAAGCATTGTTCCGCCCGGGCGTCTTCGACCACATCGACCCGCGCGGCCAGGGCCAGGGTGTCGGGATTGTTCAGGTGACGGTCGTAATCGTCCCATCCCATACCGCCTTCGATCAGCGCGACGGCGGCGCAGAACGGCATGGAAAACTGGCCCGCGGTCACGTTGCCGGGCCGGTGTTTCTCGGCCAGCGGTTCGCCGATGATGGTCCATCCCGTATGCGAGGTGCCGATGGTCACGCTTTCGACGTCGCCGGGGGCGATATCGTGGCGCCGCGCCAGTTCGATGACGCCGTCCGTGCCCGCATGGCAATAGCGGCAGGACGGGTAGGGCTTCACCGCGACATTCAGGGTCTCGAAAACGGTGCCGAGCCCCTGGCTGACGTTGTCCGGTTGCGGGGCGCCGGAGAAGGTATTGAGAAATCCGTGGCGGCCTTCGATGGGTTGTTCCGGGCCCTGATAGCCGTTCCGGGCCAGGGTCGCGGCGAACAAGCCGTTGAGCGATGCGTAGCCGACCTGGAACCGTTTTCCCCAGCCGCCGCCTTGAAGGAACTGCAGCGTGCCCGCGCATTGGCTGAGCGCCGCGCCGAAGGCTTGTTCGACCTGATCGGGGCCCAGGCGGAACACCCGGGCG
Source organism: Rhodospirillaceae bacterium (assembly GCA_002696205.1). Lineage (GTDB taxonomy): Bacteria > Pseudomonadota > Alphaproteobacteria > Rhodospirillales > Casp-alpha2 > UBA1479. Next base: position 1,704 of record NZRL01000131.1, read on the forward strand.
GCGGCGGCCGCCGCCGCGAAGGCGCCGCAGGTCGAGGTCAGGGCATGGCCTTTGGCGTAATGTTCTTTCGGAACCACGCCCAGGCTGAGGCGGACATGGGTTTCATACCCGGCGACGATCCCGGCCAGCAGCGTCTTGCCGTCGGCGCCGGTCATTTCGGCGGCGGCCAAGGCGGCGGGAATCACGGGGGCGCCCGGGTGGGTGGATGCCCGGGCGTGGGTATCGTCGAAATCGAGGGAATGGCCGAGCGCGCCGTTGAGGAAGGCGGCGGCCAGAGGGCCGAAGCTCTCCGTGCCGCCGAACACGCCGCAATCGCCGCCGCCCAGGCCCAGGTCCGCCGCGGCATCCATCAGGGTCGGCGTTGAATCGGCGTCGTGACGGGCGCGAATGGCGATGCCGACGAGATCGGCGGCCAGCAGTTTGATGCGCTCGATGACGTCGGTCGGAATGTCGTGATAGCCGAGGCCCGCGACGAATTCGGCAAGGCGCTGTGAGTGACCGGTCATGGCCGCCGGACCTCCCGCGAGGGAGCGCCGATAAAGGCGTCGTCGATGGCGTTGCCGAAATGGAAGGTCACGGGTTCCGTCTCCACAGGGAAGGGACGGAAACTTATTCTTCAAAGAAAAGTCGGTCGCACAATGCGAATAAATGCAAGCTGGTTTGAGTTTTTATCAAACCTATGAGATGGCCGCATTGGTGATCGTCATGTTCTGAGGCATGACGGAGCGGGCGACCCGCTCGGCTTCGGACAATTCGGAGAACAGCCAGCGTTCGAAGGCACGGATGTTGGGATCGTCCTGACGGTCTTCCATGACCAGCAATCGCCACGCGCGGGAATCGCGAACCGCGGTATCGAACGGCGCGAACAGGGTGCCCGCCGCCAGGTCGTAGGCGTTGATCAGGTGATAGCCCATCATGATGCCGTTGCCGTCGCGGGCTTCCCGGTAGGCTTGGGCCGAGGTATCGCAGAACCGCATCCGGTCGAGAATGGCCTCGTCGACCCCGGCGGCATTGAGCCAGGCCCGCCAGGCCGGCAGTTGGAAGGTCGAGCCGACGAGAACGTGGTGTTTCAAGTCGTCGGGGCTGTCGAGCGGCAGCCCCTTGGCCTGCAGTTTGGGGCTGGCCAGCGGCAGGTATTCGGGGAAGAACATGTCGCGCGACACGACGTTCGGCCAGTCGCCGGGGCCGGACCAGACACCGGCGTCCATGGTGCGGTCCAACAGGGCATCCGGTTTCAGCATGGCGTAGAAATGCAGGCTGCCGCCCGGGTTTGCCCGCTGGAAGGAGCCGATCCGCTGGACCAGCCATTCCAGGGCGATGGTCGTGTAGGTGAGGACCGACAGGGAGGCGAGGGAGTCGTTCTCGCGCACGGAACGCAGGGTGCTTTCGATCTTGTCGAAACTCTCCCGCAGCACCTTGTAGAGCGCCAGGCCCTTGGCCGTCGGCTCGACTCCGCGCGCGTGGCGGACGAAAAGCGGGCACCCCAGATCCGCTTCCAGGATCGCGACCTGGCGGCTGACGGCGCCCGGGGTGACGGACAATTCCCGCGCCGCAGCCGTGAACGATCCTTCGCGGCAGACCATGTCGAAGGCGCGCAGGGCGTTCAGGTGATGAAGGCGTGGGGGCATGGTGGGGCGGCCAATTCAAAAGCGTTAATGCGACAATTTAACCGACGCCGTCAAAAAGAACGACCGGAAGCTCGGCGGTCCGGCGATCGGAGCCTCGGGTCCTGGGGCAGGCTCATGCCTTGCCCGTCGGTGAAGCCGCTATCTTCTCTCCGAATAGCCGAGCGTAAACATAAAACGGCCCGCGCCGGCCTATGACGCGGGCCGCTCATAACTGCACCGAGCCTTATTTGACGCTCGAAAACGCCGTCGGCTTGAGGATCATGTTTTCGATGGTCGCCACGATGGGGCCGTCTTTTTCCGACTGCGCGCGTTTCTCGATCCATTCCGGATCGGCCTGGAAGGCATTCCATTTCTCTTCGCGTTCGGCCAGGGATTCCCATTCCAGCAGGTAATAGAGGGCGTGGTTTTCCGGGCCGATCTCCGTCGTCCAGAACCCGGCCTGGCGGATGCCGTGGCGGTCCCAAATGCCTAGGGTGGTGGACGAGAAACGGTTCAACAGGGCAGGCAGACGCCCCGGCGCGCAGTGGTAAATTCGCAGTTCGTGGATCATGAAGGCTTCCTCTCCGTTTGAAGTTTGTCGGGAGAGAGTGCCGTCATTCGCCATCCGCCGTCTATGGCGATCTGGCAAATTCGTCGTGGCTCAGGCCGGTTCGCCCATGGCTTCGGGGCGGCGGGCAATGCCCTTGGCCGCCTGTTCCGGGCCGTAGGCCTGAACGAGGGCGTCGGTCGAGGCTTCGGCCAGTTCGATGCATTCCGCGAGCAACTGCAGAATCCGCATGTTGTTGTTGATCACCTTCTCGGCGTCCGGATTGCTGTCGCGAACGGCCCGATTGCACCGGGTGATGATGTCGTTGCGCAGCACGCGCAGAACATCCTCCAATTTGGCGCCGGTCGAGTTGGTGTCGGAAACCAGTAACTTTGTCATGGCATGACTCCTTGCGTCATCCTTGCTCCGTTTGTGTTTCGATAACGAAACAATATAGGCAGAGTATAGGGTTTTGCGTCGGTGCGCACACCTAGACAGGAGGCATAGTGGATGTTTGGGGGGCGGTCGGGCCGTCAGGCGTTCAATCCGACCGGGCAGGCGACGCCCGTGCCGCCCAGGCCGCAATATCCCGCCGGGTTTTTGGCCAGGTACTGCTGATGCACGTCCTCGGCGTAGTAGAACGGGCCGGCATCCTTGATTTCCGTTGTAATACTGCCGTATCCGGCTTTGCTGAGCGAGGCCTGATAGGCCTTGAGAGAGGCTTCGGCCGCTTCGCGTTGTTCCGGCGAATTGACGTAGATGCCGGAGCGGTATTGCGTGCCGCGGTCGTTGCCCTGGCGCATGCCTTGGGTCGGGTCGTGATTTTCCCAGAACACGCGCAGCATGTCCTCGAAGGTCGCCGAGGCCGTGTCGAAGACGGCGAGAACGATCTCGTTATGTCCCGTCAGGCCGGTGCAGACTTCCTGATAGGTCGGGTTGGGTGTGTATCCGGCGCCGTAGCCTACGGCGGTCGCATAGACGCCCGGCGTCTGCCAGAATTTACGTTCCGCCCCCCAGAAACATCCCATGCCGAAGACGGCCGTTTCCATCCCTGCCGGGAAGGGCGGCTTGATGCGGTTGCCGTTGATGAAATGCGCCTCCGCCGTCGGCATCGGCGTTTCGCGGCCGGGCAGGGCCTGATCGGCGCGGGGCATCTGGGATTTGGCATGGGCGTTGAGCAGCGAAAACATGGCGGCCGGTCCTTCCGTGCGGTTGCGTCTGGGCCCGGAAAAAGCGGGCGTGAACGCCGTATGAAACAGCATATAGGAAGCGGGGCCCATATATCCATAGAGCCTCGCGAAACCGTGACGGAGGGCCCCGCGAAGACCGCCATTTTTCTTGGATGGATGTGCAAAGGCGAATATGATTGCGGGATGCAACGACAGATCGCACTTGCCGCCCTGGTGGGCGTCGCCGCCTTGATCTTCGCGCCCGAATTGATGGACGCGGGGGCCTTCGTGCTGGCCAAAAGCCTGGACGCCAATGCGGTCAAGGTGATCGAAAACGCGCTCTACGGCCTGGGATGCTTCTAAGCATCCGCCAACCCGCCGCATGCCGCATCTCTTCGTCTCGCATCACGGCTGATTTCCGATGACCGACGCCGCTGACGGTATTCTCGATCTTTGGCCGACCAAGCTGGTGCGTCGGCACCTGCCGGATTTCGAAGAACCGACCCAGGCCATGGTGAAACTCATCCGCGACATGGAGCGGGTGAACAAGGACCTGACGACTGACTACCTGGCGCCCGATTTTTTCAACAAGGACGAGCCGTCGATCAATTGGTTGCGCGAACAGGTCAACGCCACGGTGGTCGATTACCTGCGCGCCATCGGGATCGATTACGACGTTCGCTGGTCGATCCAGGGGTGGCCTAATATCAATCGGTTAGGGGATTATCACGACGCCCATAACCATCCGGGATCGTACCTCAGCGGGACCTATTACCTGAAGGTTCCGACGGTCAAGGAGCCCATGCGCAACCGCCCCGACGTCCGGCCGTCGAACATCACGTTCTACGACCCCCGCCCGGGCATCAACATGAATTCGATCAAGGGCGACCCCTATGTCGATCCCGAGTTCACGGTGACGCCCGAACCGGGCCTGCTGATGATGTGGCCCGCCTTTCTCAATCACTTTATCCACCCGAACCTCAGCAAAGAGACACGGGTGACGGTCAGCTTCAACATCGTGCTGAAATGGCAGGACCATTACCTGCCGACGCAATGAGCCGATGATTGCAGGCGGGGGCGACCGCGAGACAGCGGTTCGCTGGGCTTACGTGCGCATTAAATAGATTGGAATTGGGAATCGCGGGTCGGGCCGGTGTTCTGTGCGGAATTCTTCGCATTGGCCCGGACCGGGGCCGTTTTGGCCGGTCCGGGGCGGTTCCTCCCTATGGCTGACTGGGCCGAGGAACCGCCGCCGGTACCGACCGGCGGAGGAAGGGGCAGGACCACGCGCGGTGGGAGGTCCGCTTGAAATGCCTGTCCCTGGGAGGAGTCTCCGCCGGAACCCGTCTGCATGAAAAAACGGGTTATTCGATAAAGTCGTACTTAGTGAACGTCGGCCGGTTTGTGATGAACCAGGCCGCCGAAGAACTCGCGGATGCCGCTGGTGGTACGGCTGATCAGCCGGCCCAGGGCGAAGAAGTGGTCGCGAACCGATTCGGCGCGGAGGATTTCCGCTTCGTGCAGGGCACGGGTCAGATCTTCCGGCGAGATTTCCTTGTAGGAGGTGTGACCGATGATGTCTTTCATCTCTAGCTTCCTTCGGGTTTGTGGGGCGCCTGTGCGCTCCGTCACTGAAAATTCTGTCGCTGCGATGCAGCATGTGTGTTGCAGTGCAATATATTGGTAAGCTTGATAGGCGATAATCCCTGCAAAACGCACAAGGCTTGTGCGTTTCAGGCAAAAACAAGAAAAAGTAACGGAGTATCGGTTAATGGATATCGCGACACAGATGATTTTGTTCGCAACGGTCGTCGAAAACGGCGGGTTTTCCGCGGCTGCGCGGGACCTGGGCCTGACGCCGTCGGCGGTCAGCCGACAGATCGGGCAGTTGGAAGACCGCCTTGGGACGCGGTTGTTGAACCGTTCGACCCGCCGGATTTCGCTGACCGAAGTCGGCCGGGCCTTTTATTCACGGTGTTCCGAGGTCGCGCAGAACGTTCAGGAGGCCGAGAACCTTGTCATCAACATGGTGGACCACCCGCAAGGCACGTTGAAAGTCGCGGCCACCGTGGCCTTCGCCAAGGCGCAATTGTTGCCGTTGCTGCCGGCGTTCCTGGCGGAAAACCCGGATTTGAAGATTTCTCTCGACGCCACGGACCGGGTGATCGATCTGGTCGAGGAACAGGTCGATGTGGCGATCCGGTTTTCGGAGCAGATCGACGATTCGTCGGTCGTGTCGCGTAAACTGGCGACCAACCGCCGGGTCTATGTCGCCTCGCCCGCTTACATCGCGAAACATGGCCTGCCGATGACGCCGGATGATATCGGCAATCACAACTGCCTGCGTATTTCCACGGTCGAAGCTTGGAACAATTGGACCTTCGACGACGGATCCGGCCCCATGCGCATGCCGATCAAGGGCAATTTCGAGGCCAATAGCGCCGACGCCATCTATTACGCAGTGTTGGCGGGAGTCGGGATCGCGCGCCTATCGACCTATCTGGTCAACGGCGCCTTGGAGCAGGGGCGGCTGGTCCGCGTGCTGCCCGACTATGCGGACGAAACTTCGGACATTCTGGCGATCTATTCCAACCGCCGGAACCTGTCGCCCAACGTGCGCGCATTCATCGATTATTTCGCCGATGCCTTCGGGCCGGTTCCGCCCTGGGAAAGCAAGGACCAGGCGGCCTGAGGCACGCGGGGGCGAGATCAACCCGCCTTGGGCGAAATCATCACCATGAACGGAATGTCGCCGTGGTTGAGGCACAAGATGCCCAAGCCGGTGACGACGCTGTGTTCCTTGTTCTTCAGCGCGGAATAAAGCTCGTATCCGACATCTTCGTCCGGCAATTCGACATGGTCGACATGCTGCATGAAGGCCTTGATGACCTTGATCGGGCTTTTCGTGAACAGGTCGTCCGGGGCCTCGAATTCATATCGCGCGTCGGCGCCATGGCCTTCGCCGACCCCGGAATCCATCATCGTCGCTTCCACCTTCATGGCCGGTCTTTGCCTCCGCTCTTCGATCCGAAATGTCGGCAAACCCTAAGGCCGGAACATGACAGTTGGATGAAGGGCGGTGAGGGCGCGTGGCTCAGGCGCCGCTGCGTGCCGCGGCCGCGAAGGCGTTGAAGGTATCCTCGATGACCTTGCGCCCGATGTCACGGGTGATGAAGACGATCTTCGAACGGTGATCGTCGTCCGGCCACGAAGGCAGGCCGACAGGCGGATGGAACAGGTGCTGAACCCCGTGCACGGCGATCGGGTTCTCCTCGCCCTCGACGTTCAGGATTCCCTTGATCCGCAACAGGTTCTCGCCCTGCGTGGCGATCAGCATCTCGATCCAGGTCACGAAGCCGTCCCAGGGAATCGGGTCATCCACGGTCATGCAGAACGATGTGATCCGCGAATCATGGCGGTTCGGGTCGTGCGCGTGGTCGTGGTGGTGATCGTGTCCGTGGCCCTCGGGTTCCGAGAAGGCTTCCTCGCGCAGCCATCCGGCGACGTCGGCGATTTTGCGGTCGGCGGAGAACAGCCCGGCGTCGAACAGGTCGATGGGGCCGAAATCGCCCGAGGCATCAAATACCGGCGCCGACGGGTTGAGCGCCTTGAGCCTGTCGCGGACGTCGGCCAGTTGCGCCGGCGTCGCCAGGTCCGCCTTCGTCAGCACGATGCGGTCGGCGACGGCGGCCTGTTTCACGGCCTCGGGCTGGGCATCCAGGGTCGCCGGACCGTTGACCGCATCAACCACGGTGACGATGCCGTCGAGGCGGTACCGCGGGCCGATCGTCGGATCGGTCATCAGGGTGTGGATGATCGGCGCAGGGTCGGCGAGGCCCGTGGTCTCGATGACCATGCGCTTGAACCAGGGGATTTTCTTGTCGAAGCGCTGCCAGAACAGCTCGCGCATGGCGTTGACCAGATCCCCGCGCACGGTACAGCACAGGCAGCCCGAATTGAGCAGCACCGTATCCTCGCGGGTCTCCTTGACCAAAAGGTGGTCGAGCCCGATTTCGCCGAACTCGTTGATCAGCACGGCGGCCTCGCCCATGTCCGGGTCGGCCAGCAGGCGGTTGAGCAACGTCGTTTTGCCGGCCCCCAGAAAACCGGTCAGAACCGTTACCGGGATCGTCTTGGCGATCAGCCGGGCGTTGACGTCCTGCGGCGCGGCTTCGGCGGGTTCAGTCTTTTCCGCCATAAAGCTCCTCCGGGTCGGCTTCCGGTTCGGCGATCACCTGAATGTCACCGTCGCGCACGGCGTGGAAGAAGCAGTTGTGCCGCCCCGTGTGGCAGGCCACGCCGGTCTGATCGACCAGCATCAGGACCGTGTCTTCGTCGCAATCGAAGCGGAATTCCTTGAGCGCCTGGATCTGGCCCGAGGTCTCGCCCTTGCGCCATAGCTTGCCACGCGAGCGGGAGTAATAGCAGGCGCGCCCCGTGGCCAGGGTCTCGCGGACCGCGTCGGCGTTCATCCAGGCGAGCATCAGCATCTCGCCCGTGTCGAACTGCTGTGCAACGGCGGGGATCAGGCCTGCCTCGTTGAATTTCAAGCGGCCAATAACCTGGTCCGCCACGTCGTCAGTCATCGTCTCGTCTCTTTCATCCTTCAGGCGGCGTTCAGGCGCCCGAAGCCTTCTTCCAAATCCTCGATCAGGTCGTCCGGGTCTTCCAGACCAATATGGAGACGCACCATCTGATTTTCATGGGGCCAGGGCGTCGCCGTGCGCGACCCGGCCGGGGCAATGGGAATGGCCAGGCTTTCGAATCCGCCCCAGCTGGCGCCGATGCCGAACAGGTCGAGGCCGTCGACCATGGCGCACATCGCCGGTTTGCTGAACTTCTTGTCCAGCATCACGCCGAACAGGCCGCAGGCCCCCGTATGATCGCGTTTCCAAAGGTCATGGCCGGGGTCCGAGGGCAGGGCGGGGTAGAGCACCCGTTCGACCTCGGGCCGGGCATCCAGCCATTCGGCGACCTTAAGCGCATTGATCTGATGTCGCTCCATGCGGACGGAAAGGGTGCGGATGCCGCGAAGGGCGAGATAGGCCTCGTCCGGGCCGGAGCGCGAACCCAGCGTGTTCTGCATGCCCTTGAGGGCCTGGAATTGCTCTTCGGTGGAGACGGTGACCGTGCCCAACATGGCGTCTGAATGGCCGCAGAGATATTTGGTTCCGGCCTCCAACACGATATCGACGCCCAGCGCGAAGGGATTGCAGAAATAGGCCGACGACCA
>NZRL01000132.1 GCA_002696205.1 Rhodospirillaceae bacterium
CCCAGCCCCCCCCGCCGCCCCGGCGACCGACAAGACCATGCAGAACGGGCCGAAGGAATTGGCCTACGGCCTGCGGTTTCTCAAGGAACGCATGTATCCCCGCGCCATCGCCCATCTGACGGCGGCGATTCGGACGCGGTCGCTGGAACCCAAATTGCTGTCCGACGCCCATTACTTCCGGGGCCGCGCCCTGACCCGGACGCAACGCCCGGGACTGGCGCTGGACGATTTCACCCGCGCGGTCACCTATTGGCCGGAAAACGTCAAGGCGCTGCGCGTGCGCTGCCGTCAACTGACCCTGATGAAGGAATTCGACAAGGCGCAAGAGGACTGCGACCAGGCGGTCCTGCTGGCGCCGGAGGATTGGCGCGGCTGGTTCACACGCGGCCTTCTGCGCAAGGAGACGAAGCAACGCGACCTCGCGGAAACCGATTTCTCGGCCGCTCAGATGCGTATGCCCGACGGCATGGAAACATTTCCCGCCGTCGCCCGCCAATTGCGCGAATTCGATCTTCTGGAAGACCCCGACGCCTGGCGAAACGACCCCAACGCCCAGCCGCAGTGGACCGAGGACTGAGCCTTCGCCCGGCACCGCAATCGCCCGCTTTCCTTCCCCCGCCCAATCCGCTACACCGGGCCCCGCCCGATCGTTTCACGATCCCTTCTCCGAAGACTCCAGGAGCCGACGACACGACCATGGACGCACTCTATTTCGAGGACTTCACCCCCGGCCGCAGGTTCAAAACCCGCGGCATGACCCTGACCGAGGCCCAGATCATGGACTTCGCCTGGCAGTGGGACCCGCAGCCGTTCCATGTCGATGCCGAAGCCGCCGCCGCCAGCCCCTTCGGCGGCATTATCGGATCGGGCTTTCAGACCCTGCTGGTCGCCTTTCGCCTGTGGTTCCAGGAAAACATCATGAACGAAGCCTCCATGGGCTCGCCGGGCCTGGACGAAGTCCGTTGGCTCAAACCGGTGCGCCCGGGCGATACCCTGCATGTCGAGGCCGAAGTCATGGAATCCCGGGCCTCCGATTCCAAGCCCGACCGCGGGTATTCGAAGATCAAATACGCCGTCGTCAATCAGCAGGGCGAAACGGTCATGACCTTCCTCGCCAATCACATCTTCGCCCGTCATCCCGCCGGCGACGACCGGCGGATTTAACCCGGCCCTGACCGACGCGAAAAACCATCCGCAAGCGACAATTGAACTTTCCTGCTTGAGACGCCATCATCCGACCCATGGAAAAAATATCCGAGAACAAATCCTTCGGCGGCCTGCAAACGGTCTGGGAACATCAATCCGACATCTGCAGCTGCCCCATGCGGTTCGCGGTCTATACCCCGCCGGCCCTGGCCGACGGTTCCGCCGACAAGCCGGTGCCGGTGCTGTGGTGGTTGTCCGGCCTGACCTGCACGGAAGAGAATTTCACCGTCAAATCCGGGTTCCAGCGGTATGCCGCCGAACACGGCCTGATGGTGGTGGCCCCCGACACCAGCCCGCGCGGCACGGACCTTCCCGGTGAGCATGACGCCTACGATTTCGGCTCGGGCGCCGGATTCTACGTCAACGCCACGCAATCGCCCTGGCTTGAGCACTACAACATGTACAGCTACGTGACCGAGGAACTGCCCGACGTCGTGTTCAACGGCATCGGCGGCGGCGACCGCGAACGGCAGGGCATCTTCGGCCATTCCATGGGCGGGCACGGGGCGCTGGTCATCGCGCTGCGCGAACGCCGGGCCTTCAAATCGTTGAGCGCCTTCTCCCCCATCGTCGCGCCGTCCGGCGTGCCCTGGGGGGAAAAGGCGTTTTCCGGATACCTCGGCGACAACGTCGACGCGTGGAAGGAATTCGACGCCACGGAACTGGTTAAATCCGGCCATTATTTCGCCGGCGATATCCTGATCGATCAGGGCACCGCCGACCAATTCCTGGACGAACAGTTGAAACCGCATCTGTTCGAGGCGGCCTGCAAGGAAGTCGATCAGCCCTGCACGATCCGCATGCAGGACGGCTACGACCATTCCTATTTCTTCATCGCCAGCTTCATGGCCGACCACATGGCGCATCACGCCAAGGCGCTGAACGGCTAAGCGCGCCGGCACTCCTTGCCTTTCGTAAAGACGCCCGATTTCCAAAGAAAAAGGCCGGCCCAACCGGACCGGCCCGAGTTCAGGGAGGAGGGAAGCCGTGGACCGGGCGCTTCGGCCCGATCATTTGGCTGTGGTCGTCTGGCGGATGGCGCGAAAATGAGGTTCCGTCGCCTAAGCTGTTGTCCCAGCAGCTGAATCCGCAGACGCCACACGTAAAACCTACCACCCCCACAACCAAAAACAAGATGACCAAAAGTCATATAACCGTAGGTAATAGGTTGCGGTTTTTCACCCAGAACACGAACCCGCGGAATTCCGCGGGAAAGTGAACCGTTCGGCCATCCGTCGCATTTTGAAAGGTGGAGCGGGTAGCGGGAATCGAACCCGCACGTCCAGCTTGGGAAGCTGGCAGGCTACCACTACATCATACCCGCCTGGCCCCGCTCTATAGGTCATTGGCCGGGCGGACGCAAGACGGCCCGATACGGCAAACCACACGGACGCCTCACAAAAATGTTTATGGCCCGTGCGGCGGCACCTCGGCTAAAGGTCATGCTTGGATGTTTTCGACACACCGGCCCCGCCACCGCAGGAAGGACACCCCATGCAAGAGGTGACGACAGCTGATCCCGTTGGGCTCGATCCCCGCAAATTCCGCGACCCGGCGACGACCGCCAAGGGCGAGGTCCGCGCCGTGGTGCCGTTGGACGGCCTGTCGACGCTTTGGATCAACACGGGATCTCTCTGCAACATCGAATGCGCCGGCTGTTACATCGAGAGCAGCCCGAAAAACGACCGCCTGGCCTATATCTCCCGCGCCGAAGTCGCCGCCTTCCTGGACGAGATCGAACGGGATCACCTGGGCACGCAGGAGATCGGTTTCACCGGCGGCGAGCCCTTCATGAACAAGGATATGGCCGTGATGGCGGGCGATGCATTGGCGCGCGGGTTTCGCGTGCTGATCCTGAGCAACGCCATGAAACCCCTGTGGCACAACCGGGCGGCCATTGCCGATTTGCGCGCCCGCCACGGCGACGCCCTGGCGATTCGCGTCTCCGTCGATCATTTCACCCCGGAAGGGCATGAAGCGATCCGGGGCAAGGACACCTGGGCCCCGATGATCCGGGGTTTGGCCTGGCTCGCCCGTGAAGGGGTCAACCTTTCCGTCGCCGCCCGCCAACCGATCGGCGAGAGCGAGACCCAGACCCGGGCCGGGTTCAAAGCCCTGTTCTCCGCCGAAGGCATCGACCTGGACGCCGCCTCCGCGACCGACCTGGTGATTTTCCCGGACATGGACGCGGCCCGAGACGTGCCGGAAATCACCGAGGCCTGCTGGGGCATCCTGGGCATCGATCCGGGGGCGATGATGTGCGCGTCGTCGCGCATGGTGGTCAAGCGCAAGGATGCGGCCGCCCCCGTGGTTCTGCCCTGCACGCTTCTGCCTTACGACCCGCAATTCGAAATGGGGCCCACGCTCGGCGATGCCGGCGGGCCGGTCGCCCTCAACCATCCCCATTGCGCCACCTTCTGCGTGCTCGGCGGCGCCAGTTGTTCCGGAGGCTGACCCCCATGACCCCATCCATCGACATCGGCCACATCGCCCGCCCACGCCTGGACCTGGGGCCGCTCGACGGCCCGGTGCTGCTGTTCGGCGGCCCCTACAGCAATCTTCAGGCGACCGAGGCCCTGCGTGCCGAGGCGGAACGCCTGGGCATCCCCCCGTCGCATGTGATCTGCACCGGCGACGTCGTCGCCTATTGCGGCGACCCGGACGCGACCATCGACGCAATCCGCGACTGGGGTTGCGCCGTCGCCATGGGCAATTGCGAAGAGGCCTTGGGCGAAGGCGGCGAGGACTGCCGCTGCGGCTTCGAGAAGGGATCGCAATGCGATCTTTTGTCCGTGCGCTGGTTCGCTCATGCTTCGGCCCGGGTTTCGGCGGACCAGAAAGCCTGGATGGCGGCCCTGCCCCACCCCGTGACCTTCGAATTGGCGGGGGCGCGGGTCGCCGTGGTGCATGGCCATTCCCGGGACATTTCCGAATGGGTCTTCGCCTCGACCCCGGAAGCGAAAAAGCGTGTCGCGCTGGATGACCTGGACGCCGACATCGTGGTTGCCGGCCATTCCGGCCTGCCGTTCACCCAGGTCCTGGCCGATGGGCGCATGTGGCACAACCCGGGGGTCATCGGGGTGCCCGCCAACGACGGCACGCCACGGGTCTGGTATTCGATCATGGAGCCGGGCGCGAATGGAGTGACCGTGCGCCACCTGGCGCTGGATTACGATTTCGAAGGGGCGCGCGCCCGCATGATCGCGGAAGACCTGCCCGACGCCTACCGCAAGACCCTGGCCGACGGCCTGTGGCCCAACCTGGACGTTCTGCCGACGGCGGAAAGCGAAGCCACCGGCCAGGCGATCGGCGAAACCGCCGTGACTTGGTCAAATCCCTTGCACGCCATGGAACGGCGGGTACAGTAGCGCCCCAAATGGCGCCCTCATCTTCCCCGGCGGCCTCCGGCGCACCCGGGCCCGCCCCCCTCCTCCACATCGATGCCCGCGCGGATCGGCTGGGCCCGGTTGATCCCGGCCAAAAAATTCTCGGGCTGACCGTGTTGAAGCGTCTTGTGCTCGCCGCCAAGAAGGGCGGGTTCGGCACCGTGCAGGTCGCGGGGGACGCCGCATTGAAGCCGCTCCTGGACGGCACGGACGCCGCCCTGGTCGCGCCGGACACGCCGCCGCCGCCAGGTGCCGCCACCGCCCCGGCGAGCCTCTTGGGAGAGGTCGGATGGCTTGCCGAACTGGCCGCCCGTCCCGGCGACGTAGAAGAGACCGTGTTTCAGACTCCGCCCCTGGATCTCGCCCATGACCCGGACACCCGCCGGGCGGAACAACGCCTGCTGGGCGCCCTGGTCAAAGAGACCGACGGATTCATGTCGCGCCGGTTTGCCCGACCACTGTCCCTGCGCCTGTCGCGGATACTGTCCCGGTGCGGCGTGACGCCAAATCAAATGACCCTGGTCAGCACCGCGATCGGCGTTTCGGCGGCCCCGTTTTTCCTGTCGCCCAGCCCGCTTATGCAATCCATCGGCGGCTTGCTGTTCGTGGTGCATTCGGTGGTCGACGGCTGCGACGGGGAACTGGCGCGGTTGAGCTTCCGGGAATCGCGGCTGGGCGGCCTGCTGGATTTCTGGGGAGACAATCTGGTCCATGTCGCCGTGTTCGCGGCCATGGGCCTGGGATGGGCGATGGCGATCGACGCCGTCTGGCCGCTCTATCTGACGGCCCTCGCCCTGATCGGGACCGGCGGGTCGGCGGCGGCGGTCTATTGGTTCACCTTGCGTGAAAAGTCCGCCGCGGGGCCGGTCTATACGTCGGTGTCCAGCGGCCCGCCCGACCGCCTGTCGAAGCAGTTGGACGCCCTGTCGCGGCGGGATTTCATTTACCTGGTCTTCGTCCTGTCCCTGTTCGGGAAGGCGGCCTGGTTCCTTGCCCTCACGGCCGTGGGGGCACCGGTGTTCCTGATCCTCGTGCTGGTTCTCGCGGCGAAGAAGCGCCGCACTGCACAGACAGCCTAGGCGATATTCCGCAACGCGCCGCGCAGGCGGCTTTCGGCAATGGCCAGGGCCTCGGGCGTGTCCACATCGAGCCACCAATTCCCGGTGACGTCGCAGACCGTCGCACGGCCTTCTTTCGCCAATTCCCGAAGCCCGTCGGCCAGGCCGTGGCGGCCTTCGGCGGCGGCCCGCCGCAGACCGTCGAACAGACCGTCCGTGCAATACATGACGCCCGTGTCGGCGGCATCCCACTGGTCCAGTTCCTTGGAAATCTCCGTGATCGCGGCGTCGTTCAGGCGCACCTTCATCACGTCGTCCATGTCGAAGATTTCGGATTTGTCGCGATCGACGGCCAGAACCATGCCCCCCGCCGCCGGTGCGTTCCCGGCCAACGTCAATGGCAGGCCCGCATCGTACAGATGATCGCACATGGTCAGGATAAAGGGCTCACCGGCAAGCGCCTCGGCGGCGGCCAGGGTGCTGGCGCCGTTGCCTTTTGCCCAATCGTCACCAGCGACGAAGGTCATCGGCGCGATGCCCAGGCGTTGGGTCAGCGAATTGAAATAACTCCGCACCATGTCGGCCTCATGGCCGAGAGAGACCACGAACCGTTCGATGCCCAGGGAACTCCGAAGCGCCGTCACGATGCGTTCGCCCAAGGTGATGCCCGCGACGGGAACCAGCGGCTTGGGCAGGCTGGCATTCGGAAACAGGCGCGAGCCCATTCCCGCGGCCAGGATCAGCGCCGTTTTGGGCGCGGCGGCGGGCACCGACACGTCGGCCGCATGACCATCGCCGGCCTGCGGCGTCGCGGCCTTGGCCGTGCCGCCGGCGATGAAGGCATTGGTCAATTCGCGCGCCATGGAATCGCGCATCTGCACGGGCGGGCTTTTCATGTAATAGGCCGAGGGCGCTTCCAACGGGCCGCCGACACCTCTTTCCAGGCCCAGCTTGGCGCAGCGAATGGCGTCGATCACGACACCGGCACTGTTCGGCGAATCCTGCACCGACAGACGCACTTCCATTTCCATGGGAACGTCGCCGAAGCCGCGGCCTTCCATGCGGATGAACGCGACCTTGTTGTCGTTCTGCCAGGGCACGTAATCCGACGGCCCGATATGGATGTTGTTGCTGTCGATGGGCACATCCAACTGCGACGTCACGGATTGGGTTTTGGATTTCTTCTTCGACTTCAGGCGCGAATGCTGAAGCATGTTGAGGAAATCCGTGTTGCCACCCGTATTCAGCTGATAGGTGCGGTCGATGGACACGCCCCGGTCACCGAACAGACGCGTCAGCTGGCGATGAACGATGGTCGCGCCGACCTGGCTTTTGATGTCGTCCCCGACGATCGGCACACCGGCCTGACGGAAGCGGTTCGCCCAGTCCGGGTCGGTGGCGATGAACACCGGCACGCAGTTGACCATGGCGACACCCGCGTCCAGACAAGCCTGGGCGTAATGCTTGACCGCCTGTTCCGAGCCCACAGGCAGATAACAGACGAGAACCTCCGCCCCGGTATCGCGAAGCGCTTGGGCGACGTCTTCCGGTTCCTGATCGGCGGCGCGGAACGCACGGTCGTCTTCATAATCGCCCATGTGATCGGCGATACCGTCGAGCACCGGGCCCATACGGACCATGACGTCCGATACGGGCAGGGCCCGTTGAAACACCGTCGTGCAATTGGGTTTTTCGAAGATCGCCTTTTCCACGGGCAGGCCGACCTTGCGGCGGTCGATATCGAAGGCGCAGACGACCTGAATGTCCGTCGCACCCCAGCCGCCGACGTCCGGATGCATCAGCCCCGCGTGTTCGTCGCCGTTACCCCGCCGATAGAATTCCAACCCCTGGACCAGTGAACTTGCGCAGTTGCCGACCCCTGCGATCGCGATTTTGATTTTGGCCATAGTTGTTCGTTTTCACCCTAGGTTTGGTTGGTCCATCGGAGTCTGCAGGGGGGAGCGGAATACAGACGATTTGCCATGCATATGTAGCACGATTGAAAAAAAATGATTACCCGGAAATGCACACTTGCGCCGCAGGATCAGCCCTGAGCGGGCATTTCAACGGGCACTTAGTCGAAGCTGACTTCGCAGATTTCGTATCCCTTGGAGCCGCCGGGCGTCGTCACCTCGACGGAATCGTCCACGGACTTCCCGACCAGGGCGCGGGCCAGCGGCGACGTGATCGAAATCTTGCCCTTTTCCAGGTCGGCCTCGTGTTCGCCGACGATGCGGTAGGTCACTTCCTTGCCCGTATCGTCGTCAGCCAGCACGACGGTGGCGCCGAAACGCACCGTATCGCCGGTCATGCCCGAGGTATCGATGACCTCGGCCCGGGAAATCACCGCTTCCAATTCGGCGACGCGGCCTTCGATGAAGCCCTGCTTTTCGCGCGCGGCATCGTATTCGGCGTTCTCCGACAGGTCACCGTGTTCGCGCGCCGTGGCGATCGCCTGGATAACGGCGGGACGGTCTTCCGTCTTCAGGCGCTTCAGTTCCTCTTCCAGGGTCTTCAAACCCTCGCGCGTCATGGGGATCTTATCCATGGGTCTACTTCCTTAGGTCGTCGGGCCGCTGGCTTGGCGCGCGCAGCCGTCGAAAAACACAAATATTGCGCCGGTCCCGTCCCTGGGGCCGCGCTTCTCCTAATCCTGTAGGATTGGTCTAGGCCGAAGTGGAAAAGTAGTGCTGTAGCGGCGCCACTTCAAGGGTCCCGTGGGCCAGGGCTTCCATGGCCTCGACGGCGGCGGCGGCGGCGGTCAGGGTCGTGTAGTGCGGCACCCCGTTCTCCAGCGCCGAACGGCGGATCGACCGCGAGTCCTCGATCGCCTGCGCCCCCTCGGTCGTGTTGATGACCAATTGGATATCGCCGTTGACGATGGCGTCCTCGCAATGGGGTCGGCCTTCCAGCACCTTGTTGATGCGCTCGACCTTCAACCCCTGATCGGCGAGGAAGCGCTGTGTGCCGCCGGTGGCGTAAATCTTGAAGCCCAGCGCCGTGAGCCGCCCGGCCAGTTCCGCCGTGCGCACCTTGTCCCGGTCCTTGACCGAAATGAACACGGCCCCTTCCGACGGCAGGCTCATGCCCGCCGCCAATTGCGATTTGGCGAAGGCCCGGGGGAAGTCGGCGTCCAGGCCCATGACCTCGCCCGTCGATTTCATTTCCGGGCCCAGCACCGTATCGACGCCCGGGAACCGGGAGAACGGGAAGACCGCTTCCTTGACCGCGACATGGCCCAGCTTCGCGCCGGATTCCGGCAGGCCCATATCGGCCAGCTTCTCGCCGCACATCAGGCGCGTCGCGATCTTGGCCACCGGCACGCCGGTCGCCTTGGCGACGAAGGGCACGGTCCGCGAGGCGCGCGGGTTGACCTCCAGGATGTAGATATCGCCGTCCTTGACCGCGAACTGCACATTCATCAGGCCGACCACCTTGAGCCCGCGGGCCAGGGCATGAGCCTGGCGGCCCAGTTCGGCGATGGTGTCGTCGGAAAGCGAGAACGGCGGCAGGGAACAGGCGCTGTCGCCCGAATGAATGCCGGCTTCCTCGATATGCTGCATGATCCCGGCGACGTAAACGTCGGTGCCGTCGGCCAGCGCGTCGACATCGACCTCGATGGCGTCCTGCAGATAGCTGTCGAGCAGCACCGGGCTGTCGCCGGAGACCTTGACCGCGTCGGTCATGTAGCGGCGCAGAGCACCCAGATCATGGACGATTTCCATGGCCCGCCCGCCCAGCACGTAGGACGGCCGGATGACCAGGGGATAGCCGATACGCTCGGCCACCGCTTCGGCTTCGGCCTGAGACCGGGCCAGGCCGTTGGCGGGCTGGCGCAGGTTCAATTCGTTCAGCAGTTTCTGGAACCGCTCGCGGTCCTCCGCCAAATCGATGGCGTCCGGCGAGGTGCCGAGGATCGGAATACCGGCGCTTTCCAGGGCCTGCGACAGTTTCAGCGGCGTCTGGCCGCCCAGCTGCACGATCACGCCCTTGAAGTCCCCGTTGGACTGTTCGCAGCGGATCAGCTCGATCACGTCCTCGGCGGTCAGCGGTTCGAAGAACAGGCGGTCGGAGGTGTCGTAATCGGTCGAGACGGTTTCCGGGTTGCAGTTGACCATGATGGCCTCATACCCGGTTTCCTTCAGGGCATAGGCCGCATGGACGCAGCAGTAATCGAATTCGATGCCCTGGCCGATGCGGTTCGGCCCGCCGCCCAGGATCGCGACCTTCTTGCGGTCGGTGGGCTCGGCCTCGTTTTCCGGCTCACGCGCGCCGTCGCCTTCGTAACAGGAATACATGTAGGACGTCTTGGCCGCGAATTCGGCGGCGCAGGTATCGACCCGCTTGTAGACCGGCGTGATGCCCGCCGCGCGCCGCGCTTCCGAGACGTCCAGCGCCGTACCGCCGGTCAGTTCGGCCAGCCGTGCGTCGCAGAAGCCCATTTTCTTCAGATTCAGCCAGCCGGCGGCGTCGGTCGGCAGGCCGTAGGACTTGACCTGTGCCTCGGCGTCGACGATGGCCTTCATTTGGTCCAGGAACCAGGGATCGTACTTGGTGATCTGGTGGACTTCGTCGACCGGCATGCCTTGGCGCAGAGCCTCGCCGATGGCCAAAAGGCGGTCCGGCGTCGGCCGCGAGATGGCGGCGCGCAGCGCGTCGCGGTTGGCGTCCAGCCCGGCGCCCGGGATGAAGCCTTCGATCTCGACATCGTTCAGGCCGGTCAGGCCCGTTTCCATGGACCGCAGGCCCTTCTGCAGGCTTTCCGCGAAGCAGCGGCCGATGGCCATGGCCTCGCCGACGGACTTCATGGCCGTGGTCAGCATGGGCTCGGCGCCCGGGAACTTCTCAAACGTGAAGCGCGGGATCTTGGTCACGACGTAGTCGATGGTCGGCTCGAAGCTGGCGGGCGTGACGCCGGTGATGTCGTTGTCCAGCTCGTCCAGGGTATAGCCGCAGGCGAGCTTGGCCGCGATCTTGGCGATCGGGAAGCCCGTCGCCTTGGACGCCAGGGCCGACGACCGCGAGACGCGCGGGTTCATTTCGATCACCACCAGGCGGCCGGTCTCCGGATTGACGGCGAACTGCACGTTCGAGCCGCCCGTATCTACCCCGATCTCGCGCAGCACCGCGATCGAGGCGTTGCGCATGATCTGGTATTCCTTGTCCGTCAGGGTCAGCGCCGGGGCGACGGTGATGCTGTCGCCCGTATGCACGCCCATCGGGTCGATGTTTTCGATGGAACAGATGATGATGCAGTTGTCCGCGTTGTCGCGGACGACCTCCATCTCGTATTCCTTCCAGCCGAGAACGCTTTCTTCGACCAGGACTTCCGTAACCGGGCTGGCGGCCAGCCCGCCGGCGACGATCTTTTCGAACTCCGGCTTGGTATAGGCGATGCCGCCGCCGATGCCGCCCATGGTGAAGGACGGGCGAATGATCGCGGGCAGGCCGACCTGTTCCAGCGCCGCATAGGCTTCGGTCATCGTATTAACGACCTGCGACCGGGGGCTTTCCAGACCGATCTTGTCCATGGCGTCACGGAACTGCTGACGGTCTTCGGCCTTGGCGATGACGGCCGCGTCGGCGCCGATCATCTCGACCCCGTATTTATCCAGCACGCCGTTTTCGAACAGCGCGATCCCCGTGTTCAGGCCCGTCTGCCCGCCCATGGTCGGCAGCAGCGCGTCCGGCCGTTCCTTGGCGATGATCTTTTCGACCATTTCCGGGGTGATCGGCTCGACATAGGTCGCGTCGGCCATGTTCGGGTCGGTCATGATCGTGGCCGGGTTGGAATTGACCAGAATGACGCGGTAGCCCTCTTCGCGCAGCGCCTTACAGGCTTGCGCGCCCGAATAATCGAATTCGCAGGCCTGGCCGATGACGATGGGCCCGGCGCCGATGATGAGGATGGATTTAATGTCTGTGCGTTTTGGCATTTTTAAGATTGAACCACTGAGGCAGTGAGGCGGTGAGAAGAATGAGTGAGGGATTTCAAAGCACCAACCTCCGGATTCCGTCCTTCAGGACACTTGAGTTGAAATTCAGCAAAAGTCCCGTCTTCAACCCGCTCAGTTTCAGATAAGTCAACAATTGGGCTTCATGGATGGGAAGCAATCGATCAACCGTCTTCAATTCTATGACCAGCTTTCCCTCGACCATCAAATCCATCCGGTAGCCGCATTCCAGCTTCGTATTCTTGTAGGTAACGGGCAGCGGCACTTGCCGCGCGTACTCGATACCCTGGCTTTCCAATTCAAAACAGAGACATTCCTCATAGGCCGATTCCAAAAGCCCCGGCCCCAAATGGCGATGGACCTCAATGGCAAGCCCGATGACCTTTTCGGTGAGCGGATCGTTGGGAACGGCGGGATGCCTCATTTTTCCTTCTCACTGCCTCACCGTCTCAGTGGTTAACCTTTTTCATCCATCAACTTCACGAAGCGTTTGAAGAGGTAGTGGCTGTCCTGCGGGCCCGGGCTAGCTTCCGGGTGGTACTGCACGGAGAACACCGGCTTGCCTTCGGCGCGGATGCCTTCGAGGCAGCCGTCGAACAGCGAGCGGTGGGTTTCGATGACCCCGTCCGGCAGGCTGTCGCGGTCGACCACGAAGCCGTGGTTCTGCGAGGTGATTTCGACCTTGCCGGTCTCCAGGTCCTTGACGGGCTGGTTGGCACCCCGGTGGCCCATGTGGAGCTTCGACGTGGTCGCCCCCAGCGCCAGGGCCAGAATCTGGTGGCCCAGGCAGATGCCGAACACGGGCAGGCCCGTTTCCATGACTTGTTTCACCGCCGGGACGGCGTATTCGCCGGTCGCCGCCGGATCGCCCGGGCCGTTGGAAAGAAAAAGCCCATCGGGTCGATGGGCCAGGATGTCTTCCGCGGTCGCCGTCGCCGGCACCACCGTCACCTTGCAGCCCTCGGCGGCAAGGCAGCGCAGGATGTTCTGCTTGGCGCCGAAATCGACGGCGACGACGTGGTGCTTGGGTTCGGCCAAATTCCCGTACCCTTGCCCGAGCGACCAAGTGGTCGTGTCCCAGGAATAGGTCTGGGCGCAGGACACGTCCTTCGCCAAGTCCATGCCTTCAAGGCCCGGGAAGTCGTTCGCCATTTCGACAAGGGCCGGAATATCCAGCGGCCCGTCGTCTTTATAGGCGATGACCCCATTGGGCGCCCCGCCGTCGCGGATCAGCCGCGTCAGGCGCCGCGTATCGACGCCGGTGACCGCCGTCAGGCCGAAGGATTTCAGCCAGGCATCCAGGTGCTGCGCCGCGCGCCAGCTGGCCGGGTCGGTGATGTCGACCCGCATGATCGCACCCCGCGCCGCCGGGGTGATCGTTTCCATATCTTCCGGGTTGGCGCCGACGTTGCCGATGTGCGGGAATGTAAAGGTGATGATCTGGCCGGCGTAGGACGGATCGGTGATGATTTCCTGATAACCGGTAAGCGAGGTGTTGAAGCAGACCTCGCCGACGGCGGAACCGGGCGCACCCGCGCCGCGGCCCCAGAACACCTCGCCGGACGCCAACACGACGGCCGCGTTTGCGTTCGCCGGTTGAGCGGCCATGGTGGTGGTCGCGGGCTTGATACCTTCGGACATATGACTTTTTTCGGGCTGGGGTTGGACCAAGGCGCCCGGGCCGCAAATTTGATGCACGACCCCGAATGCGTTGGAAACAAGCTTCTACGCGTTGCACCGCACAAGGTCAAGACTCGTTTGACAAAAAAGATGCTTATATTTCAAGCCACTAAAGAATCGGATCGCGTTTGCGTTGGGGGTAGTTTTAGGCTAGGGTCCGCTTCTTCCGACACAACCGGGGCACACCCCATGCTACGCGAGCAGATTTCGGCTGCGCTGAAGACTTCTATCAAGGAGAAGAACGCCTGTGCGACGGCGACCCTTCGCCTGATCAACGCCGCCATCAAGGACCGGGACATCGCCGCCCGGGACAAAGGTAACCAGGACGGAATCACCAACGAGGAGATTCTCAGCCTGCTGCAGTCCATGATCAAACAGCGCCATGAAAGCGCGCAGGTCTATGAAGACGGCAAGCGCCAGGACCTGGCCGACCGCGAGCGCGAGGAAATAACCGTCATCGAAAAGTTCCTGCCGGAACAGCTTTCGGAAGACGAAGTCGCCGAAGCCGTCGACGCCGTGATCGCCGATACGGGCGCCGACTGCATCAAGGACATGGGCAAGTGCATGGGGGCGCTGAAGGCCAAGTACGCTGGCCGGATGGACTTCTCCAAGGCCAGCGCCTTGGTCAAGGATCGCCTCTGTTAGTCCGACGCGGACGGCGATTCGCGCCAACCACGTAAGCAAGATCAATACCACCAAGCTGTGATTGAATTGAGAATCACGGGGATAAGCCCCGTGACTCCATTGCTGCGCTTACGTAGGTAAAATGCGTATGGTTACAGGTTCGCGTCTCGACGTCGGAGCCAATAATCGGAGGCCGAATGGCCATACCTCCTGAATTCCTGGAAGAACTGAAGCTGCGCCTGCCCGCGACGGATGTCGTCGGGCGGCGGGTGAAATTGGTGCGCTCGGGCCGCGACACCAAGGGCTGCTGCCCGTTCCATAAGGAAAAGACGCCGAGCTTCCACGTCTATGAAGACCACTACCATTGCTTCGGCTGCGGCGTTCACGGCTCGATCATCGATTTCGTCATGGAGACCGAGGGCCTGGAATTCCGCGAGGCCGTGGCGCGCCTGGCCGGCGAGGCCGGGATGCCCATGCCCGAGGAAACGCCCGAGGAACGCCAGCGCCAGGCCCGCAACCGATCGCTCGCCGAGGTCGTCGAGATGGCGGCGGCGTTCTTCGAGAAATGCCTGCGCATGCCGGAAGGACGCGCCGCCCTGGACTATCTGCGCGGGCGCGGCCTGACGGAGGAGACGATCAAGCGGTTTCGCCTAGGCTTCTCCCCCGACGGGCGCGGCAAGCTGAAGGCCATGCTGGCCGCCGAAGGGATCGAGGAAAGCGCCATGGTGGCGGCGGGCCTGCTGGTTCAGCCGGAGGACCGCAATCGCGATCCCTACGACCGGTTCCGCGGCCGGGTCATGTTCCCGATCACCGACCGCCAGGGCCGGGTCATCGCCTTCGGCGCGCGGTTGCTGGCGGGCGACGGGCCGAAATATCTGAATTCGCCGGAGACCAGCCTCTTTCATAAGGGCCGCAATCTCTACGGTCTGGCCCAGGCCAAGGAGGCCGTGCGCGAACACGGGAGCATCGTCGTCTGCGAAGGCTATACGGACGTCATCGCCCTGGCCCAGGCCGGGATCGGCCAAGCGGTCGCCCCCCTGGGCACCGCGCTGACGGAAGAACAGATCGCGTTGCTGTGGAAGCTGGCGCCGGAGCCGATCCTGTGTTTCGACGGCGACGCGGCGGGCCAGCGCGCCGCCGCGCGGGCGGCCGAACGCGCCCTGCCCCTGCTCAAGGCCGGGTTCGGCCTGCGCTTTGCCATGCTGCCGCCGGGGGAAGATCCGGACTCGCTCGTTCAAGGCAAGGGCCGGGCCGCCTTCGACGAAGTCCTGGAAGGCGCCACCGCCTTATCCGAATTGATCTGGCGGGTTGAATCGGGCGGCAGCCTGCCGTCCTCGCCGGAAGGCCGCGCCGATCTGAACAAGCGGCTGGACCAGAAACTGCGCGACATTCCCGACCCCACGGTGCGGCGCTATTTCCAGGACTTCTTCAAGACCCGACTGTGGCCGGACGGCCCGGCGGGCCGGGGCGGACAAAGCGGACGCGGGGATTTCCGCGGCAAGGGCAAGTTCGGCGGCAACAACTGGGCCGGGCCCAGCCAACGCCTGCGCGCCGACAGTCCGGACATCCGTCCAGTCGAGAGCGACCGCCTGCGCGCGGCGATCCTTTTGGCGACCGCGATCAACCATCCGGACCTGCTGGCCGAGGTCGAGGAAGACCTGGGCCGCATCGCCGTCGCGGACGCCAACCTTGACAATTTACGTCAGGCGTTATTAATCACCCACGCGGGTGGTTTACCCCTTGACACGGAAGGGCTTGTAAACCACTTGTCAGAGCAGGGTTATTCCCAGGCGCTGAGCCAGCTATTAAGCGCGCGAACGTATGATCACGCCAGATTCGCGCGCCCCAATGCGGGACTTGCAGAGGCCAGACGGGGCTGGGAAGCAACCATCAACCACCTGCGCGGAGAGGACTTGGAGTCCGAACTCCAAGCGGCCCAAGACGCCGTCCGGCGTGACCCGTCGGACGAGAATATGAACTGGGTCGTCAGGGTTCGGCGGATGATGGACGAAAGCGAGCAAATCGCCGCTGGCTTCGAATAGATCGGGCCGCGAAAACGGTTTGCGGGCGGACGTCCGGACAACAACAAGAAGGCAGGGCCGGTCGGCGGTCAGGTGGAACGGAACTAAAGACTATATCTACTGGGCAAAGGCATCGGGAACGCCATTGAAGAGTTTAACCGGAAACCGCGCCAAGAGCGGCGGGAACCGGAGGGGGCGGCGTTCCCCCGAACAACGGATTTAGAGGTCGAGCGTGGCAAAGGCACAAGCGAAAGAACGTGACAGCGGCGAAAACCAGGAAGAAGGCGGCGACAGCCCCCTTCTCGATACCCTGGGCGCGGCGGTCAAGAAGATGGTCGCCAAGGGCAAGGAGCGCGGGTACGTCACGTATGACGAACTGAACGGCGCCCTGCCGCCGGAAAAGGTATCTTCGGAACAGATCGAAGACACCATGGCGATGCTGTCCGAAATGGGCATCAACGTCGTCGAGAACGAAGAAACCGAGGATAGCGCGTCCAGCGATTCCGACGACGAGGACGAGGGCGAAAAGAGCCCGGCCAGCACCGCCGGCAACGTCGACGAGAACGACCTGGGCCGCACGGACGATCCGGTCCGCATGTACCTTCGGGAAATGGGGTCGGTCGAACTGCTGTCCCGCGAAGGCGAAATCGCCATCGCCAAACGCATCGAGGCCGGCCGTGAAATGATGATCGGCGGCCTGATGGAAAGCCCGCTGACGATCAAGGCCATCACCTTGTGGCACGACGCGCTGATCGCCGAAGACATGCTGTTGCGCGACATCATCGACCTGGAGGCCACCCATGGCGGCGGCCCGGGCCAGGCGAACAACAACAACAACGCCAATACCGACGGCGAAGACGGCGAGACCGAAGGCGGTGACAGCGAAGGCGAGGCCGACAACGACGACGCCCAGCCGGAAGCCAAGGAAGCCGCATCGGAAGAGGACAAGAAGGACGACGATAAGTCCGCCAAGTCCGACGACGACAGCGACGGCGAGGACGGCGAGAAATCCGAAAGCAGCAGCGACGACGATGACGACGATGACGACGACGGCGAAAACAACCTGTCGCTGGCGGCGCTTGAAGCCAAGCTGAAGCCGGAGGTCATCGAGACCTTCGAGAACATCGCCAAGACGTACAAGAAGCTCCACCGCGTGCAGATGCAGCGCCTGGAACTGCTGACTTCGGGCGAAGAGCCCAAGCCGAGCCAGGAAAAACGCTTCCAGAAGCTGCGCAAGGAACTGATCGAGTTGATGGAGGACGTGCACCTCAACAACAACCGGATCGAACAGCTTCTGGATCAGCTTTACGGCCTCAACCGGCGCCTGGTCGGCCTGGAAGGCAAGATCCTGCGCATGGCGACCACGGCGCGGGTCAACCGCGAGGAGTTCCTGAAGGAATACCAAGGCAACGAACTCGATCCGGGCTGGCTCAAGCGGGTCGGCAAGCTCAAGGGCAAAGGCTGGGACCGCTTCACCAGCCGCTACAAGGACGATGTTACGGAATTACGCGAACAGGTCGGCGAGGTTTCGCAGACCTCGGGCCTGCCGATCATCGAATTCCGCCGCATCGTTTCGACCGTGCAGAAGGGCGAACGCGAAGCCGCCAAGGCCAAGAAGGAAATGATCGAGGCCAACCTGCGGCTCGTCATCTCCATCGCCAAGAAGTACACCAACCGCGGCCTGCAATTCCTGGACCTGATCCAGGAAGGCAACATCGGCCTGATGAAGGCGGTCGACAAATTCGAATACCGCCGCGGTTACAAGTTCTCGACCTATGCCACCTGGTGGATCCGCCAGGCGATCACCCGCTCGATCGCCGACCAGGCACGGACCATCCGTATTCCGGTCCATATGATAGAGACCATCAACAAGCTGGTCCGCACCTCGCGCCAGATGCTGCACGAAATCGGCCGCGAGCCGACGCCGGAAGAATTGGCGGCGCGGCTGTCGATGCCGCTCGAGAAGGTCCGCAAGGTCCTGAAGATCGCCAAGGAGCCGATCTCTCTCGAGACGCCGATCGGCGACGAGGAAGACAGCCATCTGGGCGACTTCATCGAAGACAAGAACGCGGTCCAGCCGCTCGACGCCGCCATTCAGGGCAATCTGCGCGAAACCACGACGCGGGTCCTGGCCAGCCTGACCGCCCGTGAGGAACGCGTGCTGCGCATGCGCTTCGGCATCGGCATGAACACGGACCACACCCTGGAAGAAGTCGGCCAACAGTTCTCGGTCACCCGCGAACGAATACGTCAGATCGAAGCCAAGGCGCTCCGGAAGCTGAAACATCCGTCCCGCTCGCGGAAACTCAGAAGCTTCCTGGACTACTGACGCCGGGCAACGAACAGGTCTTTTCAAAAGGGCCGGGAGCGGGCACGCTTCCGGCCCTTGCTTTGTCTATTTGCCTCCCGCCCCTCCCCCGCCGGTCTCCTTGGGGGAACGGGCCCGAAAAAACCGAATAAAGGGCCAGTAGCTCAACTGGTTAGAGCCGGCGGCTCATAACCGTCTGGTTGCAGGTTCGAGTCCTGCCTGGCCCACCATTCCTTCGCTCACACAACGCGGCCGCCTATTCGTGCGACCCGCTGCCCGCCTGGGTTTTCGTCGCCCCCGTCACGGGCGCGATGCTGGAGCGGGCGAAGTATTCGGTGATCAGGTCGCCCATCACGTCGGCGGCGGCGTTGTTGCGCTTGCCGGCGCGGTAGAGCACAAGGTCGACGCCTTCCAACGCGGGGAAGCTCTCCGCTTCGCCGATGATCCGCATGCCGGGCAGAACCGAGCTTTTGGCGACGACGCTGACGGCGCTGCCGCTGAGCACGGCCGCCTGCAGGCCACTGATCCCCGCACTGACGAAGGCGATCTTCCATTTCCGCCCGACCGAGGCCAGCCCGGCCAGGGCCAGATCGCGGAACACGTTGCCCGGCGGCAACACGGCGAGCGGCACCGGATTGTTGGAATGCAGGGACCGCGTCTCGCCGGTGACCCAGACCAGCGGTTCGCGGGCGACCACGTCGCCTTCGTCGAAGGCCCGCATGTCGGTGACCAGGGCCAGGTCGATCTCGCCCCGCTTCAGCTGCGTGACAAGGGGGCTCGACAGCATCGTGCGCAATTCGACCTCGATATCGGGAAAGGCGCTGGCGAAGCTGGAAAGGATCGGCGGCATCAGATAGGCGGCGTACAGGTCGGGCACCCCGAGCACGACCTTGCCGCTCAGCTTCGGCGCGGTCAGGCGGACCTTAACCTCTTCCTGAAGGTTCATGATCGTCCGCGCGTAACCGAGCAGCAATTCGCCGTCCGGCGTCAGCACCAGTTTGCGGTTCACGGTCGTGAACAACTGCGCCTGGACGGTTTCCTCCAGGCGCCGCATTTGCAGGCTGACGGCCGGCTGGGTGCGCCCGGTCCGGCGCGCGGTTTCCGAGACACTGCCCGTTTCGACCAGTAGAATGAAGGCCTGCAGCAGGCGTAAATCCAAGGGTTGCTTCATCTTTTTTCCATTAAATATATTTATGGAAATTATTTAAAGAATAAATTTAGTAAATTTTGCACTGCACCCTAAAGTCTCCCTTGCGTCATTCAAGTCGGGTCGATCCCGCCACAACAGGAGATTGTCATGTCAGGCACCACTCGCCGGAAATTCTTCCATCTCGCCATCGCCGGGGCCTTCTGTGCCTTGGCTGCCGGGGCTTTCACGCCGGCGGCCGCGGCCGACCGGGTGATCAAGGTCGGCACCTTGAAACTGATCCACGGTGTCACTCCCTATTTCTACGAGAAGTTCGCACCTGCGGGATACAAGATCGAGGTCGTCCCCTTCGAAAGCCCCACGGACGGTAAGAACGCCGTCGTCACCGGGACCGTCGATTTCGGAATTTACGGCCTCGCCGCCGCCACCCTGGGGGCCGCCGCGGGCGAGCCCGTGGTCGTCGTCGCCGCCGCCTGCAACCGCGGCATGGCCGTGGTCTCGGGCGCCGATTCCTCGATCAACACGATCAAGGACCTGAAGGGCAAGAAGGTCGGCATCTGGCCGGGTTCGACCCAGGAGGTCGTGATCCTGGACCGGCTCAGCGCCGAAGGCATGACCATCAAGGACATCAAGCCGATCCGCGTGTCGTTCAGCGACATGGCCCCGGCGTTGGAGCGCGGCGACCTGGACGCCTATGTCGGCGCCGAACCGGGCCCGGGCATCAGCCTGGCCAAGGGCGTCGGCAAGATCGTCGAATATCCCTATTCGACGCCGACCGGATCGTTGAACATGGTGCTGACGACCAGCCAGGAGAAGATCGACAAGGACCCGGAACTGGTCATGACCTTGTTGACCGTGCACCGCAAGGCCGCCGAATACGCCATGAAGACCACGTCCGAATTCGTCGCCATCGCGATGCAGAAGCTGGGCCAGCAGAAACCGTCCATCGAGAAAGCCGCGCCCAACGTGGAACTGACCTGGATGATCGACGATCTGTTCCTCAAGCAGGCCAACTATTACGGGACCCAGATGCTGAACAAGAAGCAGATCCGTCAGTTGCCCGATTATAAGACCTTCATCAACCCGACCTTCATCACCAAAGTCGCGGGCATGTAATCGTCGACATGGCCAACGAAGTGAACACCACGACACCAAGCGAAACGGTTGCGTCCGGGGATACCTCCCCGGCGCAACCTGCTTTCGGCCGGGCCGTTACCCGGCGGCTGCGGAAAATCGGCCTGGGCCTGATCTTTCCCCTGGCCCTGATCGGCTTCTGGGAATTCATGGTCCGCTGGACCGGCACCCGTCTGATCCCGCCGCCCGGCGACGTTCTCACCATGATGTGGGATTTCGCCTTCGGCGGCATCTACGAGGACGGCTTCAGCGCCAGCCTGCCGATCCATCTCTGGGTCTCGTTGCAGCGGGTTTACGGTGGCTTCCTGGCGGCGGCCCTGATCGGCATTCCGTTGGGCGTGGCGCTCGGCCGCTCGCCCCTTCTCCGCGCCATGCTCGACCCGACCCTGTCGTTGCTGCGACCCGTTCCCGTCACGGCCTGGTTGCCGCTGTCGATGATCTTTTTCGGCCTGGGGCCCAAATCGGCGGTGTTTCTCGTTTTCCTGGGCGCTTTCTATCCGATCCTGCTGAACACCGTGTTCGGCGTGAAGTCGGTCGATGAACGGCTGCTCGAAGCCGCCGCCATGTTGGGCTGCAAGGGCTCGCAGCTGTTCCGCTCGGTCGTGCTGCCCGCCGCGACCCCCAGCATCTTCAACGGCCTGCGCCTGGGCCATGGTTTCGCCTGGATCCTGATCGTGGTCGGCGAAATGACCGGCGTGCCCGAAGGCCTGGGCGCCGTGATCATGGACGGGCGGACGCTGTCGCGCACCGACCTGGTGATTACCGGCATGATCGTGATCGGCGTCACCGGATACCTGTCCGACCGCCTGATCGTCTCCTTGAACAACCGCCTTCTGCGATGGAGCCCTCAGCACCATGTCTGATACCGCCCCCAAAGCACCGGACAATCATCCGCCGATCATCCGCATCGCCGGTCTGAGCAAATCCTTCCAGTCCGAAACCGGTTCGTTCCAGGCGCTCCGCGGGATCGACCTGGACATCGACCGTGGCGAGTTCGTCTGCCTGCTGGGTGCGTCGGGCTGCGGCAAGTCGACCCTGCTGCGCATCATCGCCGGGTTCGAGACGGCCAGCGAAGGCACGGCCAGCGTGTTCGACCGGCCGGTCGAAGCGCCGGCCCCCGACCGCGGCATCGTGTTTCAGGACTACGCCCTGTTCCCCTGGCTGACGGTGCACGAGAACATCGCATTCGGCCCGAAGCACGCCGGCATGTCGGCCAAGGAAGTGAAGCGGATCGCCGACAAGTTCACGGAAATGGTCGGCCTGACCGAGTTCACCCATCATTACCCGAGCCAGCTTTCCGGCGGCATGAAGCAACGGGTCGCCATTGCCCGCGTGCTCGCCAACGACACGGACATCCTGTTGATGGACGAACCGTTCGGCGCCTTGGACGCGCTGACCCGGGCGAAGCTGCAGGAAGAGCTTCTGGAAATCTGGCAGCAGACCAAATTGACGGTCATCTTCGTCACCCATTCGGTGGAAGAGGCCGTGGTCCTGGCGGACCGCATCGTCGTCATGAGCGCCGGTCCCGGCCGCGTCGATTGCGACATGACGGTCGACCTCCCCCGGCCGCGGGACGTCTCGTCGGAACCGTTCAACGCCATCCGCCGCACCGTCGCGGAGCGGCTCAGCAGCAACCTCGCGCCGGGCCGCCGGCTGACAGCCGGAGACGCCGCTTAACATGCCGACCGAACAGACCACCAAAGCCTATCGCGGCATGGAACGCCCGGCGATCGACGCGGCCTATAACAATTCCGCCGCGGTGAAGGACAGCCCCGAACATCTGGAAGACTGGCGCCGGCGAAGCGACGAGACCCGTGCCCGGCCGACGGCGCGGCTCGACCTGCCCTACGGCCCCAAAGCCAACAACCGCATCGATTTCTTTCCCACGGCGACGCCTGGTGCGCCGCTGTTCGTGTTCATCCACGGTGGGTACTGGCATCGCAATACCAAGGAAATTTTCGCCTTCGTCGCCGACGGCGCCACCGCCAAGGGCGTCAACGTCGCGACGGTGGGATATACGCTGGCGCCGGACGCGGGGCTGACGGAGATCGTCGCGGAGATTTCGCAATCCATCGACGTTCTGATCGATTCCGCCGCGGACCTGGGCTTCGATGCCGCATCCGTCGTCGTCGGCGGCTGGTCCGCCGGCGGGCATCTTGCCGCTCTCACCGCAGATCACCCGGGGGTTTCGGGCGTCTTCTCGATCAGCGGGATTTTCGACCTGACGCCCATCGCGCTCAGCTACATCAACGACGCCTTGGATTTGACGCCCGAGGAAGTCGCCGGGTTGAGCCCGTTGTTCAATCTGCCGAACAGGAAAATTCCCCATCGCCTGTTCGTCGGCGGCGGCGAATTGCCGGAACTGCAGCGGCAATCGACCGTCTATGCCGAGGCACTGAACCGGCAGGGCATCCCGGCGGCGTTGGAAACCGTGCCGGGCCTCAACCATTTCACCATCGTCAACGAACTGGCGGCGGAGGGCGGCAGCCTGCTGAGCGGCCTGCTCCGCCTGGTCGATCAGGTCGCGTCGAAACCGGCGCCCTAGGCGACCTGTTCGGCGCGGACCTTGTCTTCGGGGTATTGGTAGCGCGGCGTTTCATCCCGCGCGCCCCGGGTGTCGGACTGGTCGTCGTTGATGGTCTTATCCTTCCAATCGGGATCGATATCGTCCCAATCGCGGCCCATGTCGACGATGGTGCCGGGCTCGGTCACGGTCTCCAACAGCCCGAGCGCACCCTTCAGCACCTCGTACTGATCCTCGGGATCGTTGGGCTTTCCGGCCGTATGTCCCAGGGGGTAGTCGATGAACGCGGCGCGCGGCGGCTTGACCGACTGCACGATGTCCAGCGCACTGATCGACAAGGTCGTGGGAATGCCGTCGTCTTCCAAGGACCGGGCCAGCATCGACATGGTCTGGTGACAGACCGGGCACATGGGGATCAACAGCACGGCGTCCGCGCCCTGATCCCGGACGGTTTCCAGGATCGCCGGGGTGACGATCTCGCGCACCTTGCGGCTGGAATAGATGCCGCCCATCAACGAGATCAGCGGATCGACGATTTCCCCGACGACGCCGTCGCGTTCCAGGCGGGCAAGCGCGTTGATCGGGACCAGGCAATTGGGTTCGGCCCGGGCGTCGGGCAGAAAGCGTTCGGCGACATGGCTGAACCGCAGGTCCGACGTATCCACATCCTTCGAGATCATCCGCATACCGGTGTCGTCCTTGTAATGAAAGGCGACCTGCCCCACGACGTAGGCACCGCCGGAGACGATGACCGAGACCCTGCTCTCGCACAACGGCTTGGACGGTTTCACGAGATCCGACGGGCCGTCGTTATGAACCCAGCGGTAGTCGTCGTACCCGTGGCTGCGATACCGATCGCGGGTCAGCCTAATGTATTCGACGGGCCAGGTGATCCGGTCGTTGGTTGCGTCGTTAGGCATTGTCTTCTCCTCCACATCCGATGACACCTTGGGATTCCAGATCGCCGATCGCGGCCCCATCCATGCCCAGGTATTCGGCCAGGACGGCCTGGGTATCCGCACCTTGCGGCCGCCCGGCCCATCGGACCTGTCCCGGCGAGCCCATCAACTTGGGCACCACGCCGGGCACGGTGACGCTGTCCAATTCGTCGCTGGGCACGGTCAGCAGCATGTCGCGTTCACGGAAATGCGCGTCGCGGAAAATATCGGCGACGTCGAAGATCGGCGCCGCCGGGACATGCCCGGCGTTCAACCGTTCGTCCAGATCAGCCAGTGTCTTGCTGCGGGTCCATTCGGTGATCAGCGCCGTCAGTTCGGCCTCGTTCTCGTTGCGGGTGACGGCCTCGGCGAAGCGCGGATCGTCCTTCAGGTCCGGGCGGCCCATGGCATCGGCCAGACGGCGAAAGACGGAATCGTTGCCGGCAGCGATGTGGATGTAGCTGCCGTCGCCGGTCGGGAACAGATCGTTGGGCGCATGCCCGGGCAAGCGCCCGCCCGCGCGGCCCGCGACCTTGCCCAGTTTTTCATAGGCCGGGATCAGACCTTCCATCACGGTAAAGGCGGATTCGTAAAGCGTCGCATCGACGCATTGGCCCTTGCCCGTGTCGCGCCGGTGATACAGCGCCATCATCGCGCCGAGTGCCGCGTAGACGCCGGTCAGGTAATCGGTCAACGGCACGGCGGCGCGGCTCGGCGGGCGGTCCGGCTCGCCGGTGATGCTGCGCAGGCCGCTCATCCCCTCGCCGATGATGCCGAAACCCGGGCGGTCGCGGTACGGCCCGCTCTGGCCGAAACCGCTGACCCGGACCATCACCAGGCCCGGGTTGTCCTTGGCCAGGTCGTCATAGCCCAGGCCCCATTTTTCCATGGTGCCCGGGCGGAAGTTTTCGATCAGCACGTCGCATTTGGCGGCCAGCTTGGCGACCAAGGCGCGGCCTTCCTCGGTCCTCAGGTTGACGGAGATCACCCGCTTGTTGCGCGACAGGCTGGCCCAGGACAGGGACTTGCCTTCGAATTGATCGCCGAAGCTGCGGACCGGATCGCCGTCGGGGGATTCGACCTTGACGACCTCGGCCCCGAAATCGGCCATCAGCCGCCCGCAGTACGGCCCCGCCACCGTGGAGCCCAATTCCAACACGCGGCAGCCCTGCAGCGGCCCCATCTCAAACCCATTTTCTGACATGGCGTCCCTCCCGTGACACATCGGCGATGCCGCATGCCGGCGGCGGTCTCGGACCCGCGCGATGCAGCCAATCCCATCGGCGCGGTCGGCGGTCATCTTAGGAAGGAGGCATAAGTTTCAATAACGAAATTTGTTTACTTATTTAGTGAGGTTTTCTTACTTTGGTTCTCCAGCCACACCCCAGCCCCGGGAGCCCACCATGCGGGTCAGACACCTGAAAACCTTCGTCGTCGCGGCGGAGTCCGGCAACTTCGCCCAGGCCGCCGACCGCTTGAACATGACACCCTCGGCGGTCAGCCTGCAGATGAAAACGCTGGAGGAAACCCTGTCCACGGCGCTGTTCGACCGCACGGTCCGCCCGGCGCAACTGACGCCGCAGGGCCGCGCGATCCTGCCCAACGCAAAGGAGATCGTCAGCCTTTACGACCGGCTGCTGGTCCAGGCCTCGGGCGACGAGTTGAGCGGCCAGATCCGCATCGGGGCCGTCGGCACCACCCTGACCGGCATCCTGCCGCGCGCCCTGTCGGCCCTGCAGTCGCGGCATCCGAATCTTGCGTTCCAGGTCGTCGACGGATTTTCCTCCGACCTTGTCAGCGAACTGGAAGCCGACGCCTTCGACGTGGTTCTGATCAGCGAGCCCGCCGCCGTGCCCGACGGCTATGATTGGCGGCCCGTGGCCAACGAAACCCTGGTCGTCATCGCGCCGCTCGATTGCACCGCGGCCTACGACGAAGAAGTCCTGCGGGCCTATCCCTATATCCGCTTCGACCGGCGCGCCTGGTATTCCCATCTGGTCGACGAACAGCTCAAGCAGCGCGGGATCGAAGTGGTGGAGAAGATGAGCTTTCGAACGTTGGAGGCCGTCTCGACCATGGTGTTCTTCGGGCACGGCGTGTCCATCGTGCCGCTGCGCTACCTCAATCAGCCTTTTCCCATGGCCCTGAAGCGCTTTCCCTTCGGCCATCCGCCGGTGCACCGCGGTATCGGCATCCTGTCGCGCCAGGGTCACGAGAAACAGGACCTGATCCATGCCTTCCACATGGAGCTTCTGGCCCAGCGCGGCATGGAGGCACGGGAGACCTGACGGGCGCGCCTCCCGCAAGCACGCCGTCGCCCATTACGACATGATGTGAAAACCCGCGTCGATATAGGTGACGTCGCCGGTGATCGACCGCGCCCGGTCGGAGATCAGAAAGGCCGCCATGTCCCCGACCTCGCGGATCGAGACCAATTGGCGTTCCGGTGCGCGGGCGCGGGCCTGATCGATCAGGTCGTCGAAATGGGCGATGCCCGACGCCGCGCGGGTCGCGATCGGCCCGGGTGACAGCGCGTTGACGCGGATGCCGCGCGGCCCCAGTTCCGCCGCCATGTAGCGGGTCGCCGATTCCAACGCCGCCTTCACCGGGCCCATGACGTTGTAGCGGTCGACGACTTTCTCGGCCCCATAATAGCTGACGGTCAGCAAACTGCCGCCGTCGGTCATCAGCGGCTCCGCCAGCCGCGCCATGCGCAGGAAGGAATGCACCGATACATCCATCGCCCGCGCAAACCCGGCGGCAGAGCAATCGACGACCCGGCCGTGCAGGTCTTCCATGGGGCAGAAGGCGATGGAATGAAGCAGGAAATCGAGGCGCCCCCAATTAGCTTCAATCTCGGCGAACACGGCCTCCAACTGGCCATCGGCCTCGACGTCCAGCGGCAGCAGCATCTGCGCCCCCAACCGGTCGGCCAAGGGGGCGACATGGGGATGCGCCTTGTCGTTCAGATAAGTGACCGCCAGATCGGCGCCGGCCTCGGTGAAGGCCTCGGCGCATCCGGCGGCGATGGAATGATCGTTGGCGATCCCGACGACCAGGCCCTTCTTACCGCTCAAGGTTCCGGAAAATCCGTCCATTCCTTATCTTCCCTGCAGGTTCGATGGTCACGATTGCCTGCCGGTTATGCCAAGGAACGATGAAACGGCGATGACCTTGACGTAACCCGCGGGCGACACAACGCGGATCGGCGCCTCTCCCCGGCGATGCGGACAGGCCATGACGTAACGATTTACCTGGAGGGATCCTGGAACGCGCGGCATTCGCCGTCTTTATTTCCGTGCGCGGCACGGACGAAACGAACGGCCACGCGACCCGCTTATGTTAGCGGATCGCGCGGGATGCCGAAATCGAAAGGTTTGTGACGCTCAGGCGGCCTTGGCCAGGCCGTCGAACAACTGCGCGTTGGGACAGAACCAATGATAGTCCTGGGCGCCGTCGAACCCGGCCAGCCAGGAGAAGCAGGCGTCGGAATGTTCGCAGCTTTGGCAGCGCGCATTGGCCAGCCGCATGCGATCCTGCGGCACATGGCCGGCATCAATGTCGAGGGCTTTCAGCGCCTCTTTCAATAGCGGGGATTGCGGGGCGTCGGTTTCAAGAAGATGAACCATGATGATGCTCCTCATCGTTCGGGGTGGTGATCATTGGCACCATCCTAGGGAACGACGTCGAAGCCGCATTGATCCAGGTCATCCGCGCCGGGGTTTTCTTCAGGCGGCCGGGCGGGCCCGATCAAGCATCCATGTCGTGAAGCATCTTGGCCAATTGCTTCGACGCCGGGGTGACGATGGCGACGAAATAGGATTCACGAAGCCGCCGCTGCGCCGGGGCCTCGTAAAGATAGCCGCGCGCTCCGGCGTGCAGCATCGCCGCCTGGGCCGCGACCAGCGAAAGGTCGCTTCCCGCGAGACGGGCCTTGAGGACCGCCCGGAAATAATCATCCGACGTCTCGTAGGGCGTCTGACACAGCATCACGACTTCTTCCTTCAATGCGGCCAGCTTTTCCGCGATGGCGTCGGGCCGGTCGGGCAGGAAGCGGTTGACGTGTTCGTGCGACTTGTCGGTCTGGCGCATGATCTGAAGACAGCCTTCGATCAGGCCCGCCGCCATGCCGCATTGCATGAGGATGAACCCGGCGCGGATATCGCGCACGAACTCACCGGCCGGATCGGCCAGGATCATGTCGTCGGGCACGAAGTGTTCCTTGAACTTGACCGCGTAGGTGCGGGTTCCTTCAAGGGCGGTGAAGCTGGCGTTCTGCGACAGGCTGACGCCCGGCGCCGAACAATCGACGCAGAACATGACCGGCGGGCCGTCGCCGCCGTCGGAACCGAAGATCGCCCCGAAATACCGGTCCTCGCCGATGTTGGAGACCCAGGGCAATGTGCCGCTGACGACATAGCCGCCGTCGGCCTTTACTCCTTTGAGGCGCATTTTCTCGATCCCGAAGAAGGTCTTCATGGGATTGGACAGGCCCGTCCCAGCGCCCAAGGCGGCGGTCGAGACGGCGCGCAGCATCTTGGACTTCAACGCTTCGTTCGGCGTATTGGCCAGATACCAGGCCATGGCGTTCTGACACCACATGCAGAACGACGTCGACAGGCATTCCTCGCCGACGATCGCCATGGCCTCGGTCGCCAGGTCGAGGCGCGGTTCGGCCCCGACATGCTGGGAATAGGCGCCGGCCGCGCCCAATGCCCGCATGACCGCATCGGGATACACCCCTTCGCGGTCGATCTGGTTGACGATGGGATGAAGGTCATTGTCCGTGATGGCCCGGACGGCGGCGAGCATGTCCGACCCGCCGTCCGGCGCCGTTACGGCCCCCACTGCCACGTCCTGTTCCAATGCGCCCAGCATGGCGTTCGTCCTTTCTTTCTTGTCGGCTCCCCCGGCCGGCGGGAGCGGCGGCCTCAGCCGGCGTCGATGTCCAGGTTGACCGGACGGGTAAAGGTATTGGCGACCGGCGACCAGGCTTTGACATGATCGATCAGGGCGGCGATCTCCTCGTCCGAGGTATCGGCCTCAAGATTGACCTTGACCCGCACGTCGGTGAAGCCGACGGGCTTTTCACTGGTGTCGCCCGTGCCCCAGACGGCGGTGATGTTCAAATCGCCTTCCAGTTCCAGTTCCAGCTTCTGAATGGTGATGCCACGGGCGACCGCGTTGGCGTGAATGCCGACGGCCAGGCAGGAGCCGAGAGCGGCCAGCGAGGCTTCCGACGGGTTCGGCGCCGTGTCGTCGCCCAGCAGGGCCGGCGGCTCGTCGACGATGTAGGGCTCCAGATCGCGGATGTAGTTCAGGTGCCGGAAGCGGCCTTCGGCCACGGTCTTACAGCTGAGCGTCTTGATGGCCTGCGGGTTTTCCTTGCCCTTGGCGATCAGGCTTTCCAGACCGCCCTTGTCGATCGGGGCGAGGCAGCCGGTGAGGGCGGTGGCGGGTTCGTTCGACATGATGGTTACTCCCTTCGTTGAAAATGTCGATCAGGCGTTCCTGACCCAGCTGTACCGGCGGATCGCATAGAGGCAGATGGCATCCAATGCGAAACCGATGGCGCCGATGATCAGGACGATGGCGGTAATTCGGTCGTATTCCAGGGTGTCGCGGGCGTCGTTGATGGCGTATCCCAGGCCCGAGGTGACGCCTAGATATTCGGCCGGCACCAGCACGACCCAGGCGACGCCCAGGGCCAGACGGATGCCGGTCAGGACATCCTGGGCGATGGCCGGAAGAATGATGACGGCCAGCATGTGCCAGCCGCGGGCACCCAGGTTCTGCGCGACACGGAACCATTTGGGATCGACCTTGCGCAGGCCGGCGGCGGTCGAAAAGGTGATCGGCCAGACGGCCGCGGCGAAGATCAGAAAGACGATGGCGGCATGCCAGGTTTCGAACGCCAGGACGGCGATGGGCATCCAGGCCAGCGGGCTGATCATGCGCAGGAACTGGAACGGCAGGTGCGTCGCCTCGCGGACGACGGCAAGCCTGCCGATGGCGATGCCGACGGGCACACCGATGACGATCGCCCATAATAGGCCCTGGCCGATGCGTTCCAGGCTGGGCAGGCTCATGCCCACGACCTCGCCCGATTGCAGGATGTCCCACAACCGGTTGAAGGTCGGGCCCGGCGCGAAATCGGCGAAGGACGCCGTGTCCGGGTTCATGGCGACCAGGATGCCGCCGACCTGCCACAGCGCCAGCGTCGCCGCCACCCCGATGACGGCGGGCGCGAACCTTTTGATCAGGTTCGTGATCGCCGCCGGGGCGGAAGCGGGCGGGCCCGCCGGGTGTGCGACGCCGGTGGTCATAGGGCCAGCAGCTCCTCGCGCTCGTACGGGTTGTTGGGATCGACGCTCGGGTGCTTCTTCCATTCGGGATACTTCTCGAGCGCGTTGCGGATGAATTTGTAATCGACCAGATCGTCGGCGACGAAGGCCGGGTCCAGATTTTCCAGGAAGGTCTTGTCGCCGCTGACCACCGTGTCGTTCATCGCCTCGACGATGAACTTGGTCGCCGACGGATAGGGCCAGCCCAGGAAATCGATGCGGCCCGATTCCCAATCGGGATGCTGGATCGCTTCGGGGCTGGCGTAGTCCTTGGGATCGTAATAGGTCATGGCGCGTGTCACCACGGGGGCCGGGGCGGGCAGATACTTCTCCCCGTCGCGGGACAGCAGCTTCGCCGTCTCGGCCTTGTTCTCCATGGCGAAGTTCATGCCGCGGACCAGGGCGTTCATCACCGCCTGGGTCCATTCCGGTTTGGTGTCGACCGTGTCCTCGTGCATGCAGATGGTGCAGCAGGGATGGTTGCGCCACATGTCGCCGGTGAACCGCAGCATCTTGGCCCCGGCCTTCAACTCACCCAGGGCGTTGAACGGCTCGGCGACGATGAAGGCGTCGATCTTCCTACCTGCGAGGGCCGGCGGCATGTCGGGCGGCGGCATGACTTGCAGGTTGCATTCGTCGGGCGCCAGCGCAGCACCCTGTGGCTTGATGACGGCCTTCACGTTGGCTTCGCGAATCGCCATCTGCAGGACGATGTTGTGCATGGAATACCAATAAGGCACGGCGACCTGCTTGCCGCCCAGATCGGCGAAGCTGTCGATGCCGGTGTCCTTGCCGACGACCAGGGCCGAGCCGTTGGTATGGGCCCAGGCCATCAGCTTGACCGGGAACTTGTTGTTGTAGCGCATCCAGATCGGGATGGGCTTGAGGAAGTGGACCAGGTTGAACTTGCGCGCGGCGAAGCCTTCAATCAGGGGCGACCAGCCGCGGATCAGGGTCGGCTTCTCGGCCTCCAGTCCTTCGTCCTTGAAGTAGCCGTTGGCGTGCGCCACCAGCAGCGCCGTCGCATCGGTGATCGGAAGATAGCCGATGCGGACGACGTCATCGTCGGGTGCCGCCATGGCCGGGATCGACAAGCCGGCGAGCGCCGCCGCAAGGCCGCCCTTCGCCATGATGTCGAGCCATTGGCGCCGTGAAATTCCCTGTTCAAGCACTTCTTCGTCAACGGCCATTGCGAATTCGTCATGCATGGCGAGCCCCCGCTGTCTGTGATTTGGATTGCGTCATGGCATCCGGCGCATCGGTGCCGGGTGCGGTTGTGGCGCCGGCGCGTTCCGGCAGTTCTTCGACGTTGAAAGTGGTGTCGGTTGCGTCGGCATCTTCTTGGCCGTCCTCGTCGGCGTCGCCGCCGATGAGCGCCATGAGCCGGCGGCGCATGTCTTCGCTGGCCGCCTCGCCGCCTGCCTGTCCGCCGTTGCCGGCCAGAGCCGCGGTGTCTTCGATGGCGGCGATGCGGCCCGGATTGGGCGTCATGGCGACGACCCGGTTGCCCATGGAAATCGCTTCGTCCAGATCGTGGGTGACCAGGACCAGCGTGATGTCGAGGCGCCGTGTGATTTCCAGCACGTCGCGCTGCAGGGCGCGGCGGGTAATTGCGTCGAGCGCGGAAAAAGGTTCGTCCAGGAACAGGGCGGTCGGCTCGACGGCGAGCGAGCGGGCGAGCGCCACCCGTTGCTGCTGGCCGCCGGAAAGCTGTTGGACGTTGACGTCTTTAAGCGCCGACAGGCCGACCATTTCCAACAACGGCTCGACGATTTTCGCCGCTTCCTTCATCCGGCCCGCGAACCGCAGGCCGAGGGACGCGTTTTCGAACACCGTCATCCAGGGATACAGAAGCGGTTCCTGGAACATCAGGTTCCATTTCGGCGATGGCCCGTCGACGTAGGTACCGTCCACGTAAACCTTGCCCGACGAGGGCGTCATCATGCCGCAGACGATCTGCAACAACGTCGATTTGCCGCAGCCGCTGCGCCCGACGATGGCGGTGCTGAGCCCCGGCTCCATGGTGAGGGAAATGTCGTCCAGAACGACCGCCTGTCCCCAGCGATACCGGTGGGAGACGTTTTCGATCAGGATGTGCGCTGAACGAGCCATGCCAAAAAGAATGACCGATCGTTCTTTTTTGTCAAACGAATTTTTGCAATGCAACACAGATTCATGCAGCGCAGCATTGAAATCAAGTGGTTCGCGGTGATCGAAAGCACCCATTTTCCGCGCCCTCGGCCTGTCATCGCCCCATGAGAATTCAATAAATTCGTTTGATTTCTTGCGATTTTCCGAAAACGGGGGCATAAGAAGCCAGTGAACAACCAGATCGGAAGGCGCGGGACATGGACGATCAAACGATCCCGACGATGACCGTACCGAAACGCCGACGGGCCAACGACCCGGCAGACCGATTGGTCTCAACCGCCCGGGACCTGTTCTGCAAACAGGGGATCGCCGCCACCGGCGTGCAGGAAGTTCTGGACGCCGCCGGCGTCTCGCGGATGACCCTCTACAACCGCTTCGGCTCGAAACAGGCGCTGGTCAACGCGGCCCTGGAACTGGAAGGCCGCCAATGGCGGACCTGGTTCTTCGACGCCATCGAACAGGCCGGGCGCACGCCGCGCCAGCGGCTCTTGAACATCTTCGCCGTGCTGGAGGACTGGTTCTCGCGCGACGACTATTACGGCTGCGGCTTCATCAACGCGATTTCCGAAAGCGACAAGTCGGACCAGGACGTCCGCGCCCTGGCGCTGGAACACAAGAGCCAGGTGAAGGGTTTCCTGCAGCATCTCGCCCGCGAGGCCGGATTGGAAAACCCCGAAGGCTTCGTCGATCAGCTGATCCTGATCATCGATGGCGCCATCGTCTGCCGCCTGGGCAATCCGCGGGCATCCCTGCGCGGCCCGTCCGAGGCATTGTTGTCACTGTTGCTGACCGAACACGGCGGCGACTGGGCGCGCAAACCGACGGCCGCCTGAAGCCGACCGCCCCGGCGCACCAGAAAACGGCCCAGACGATCTTTTCGTTATTTCCAGTAATTCGCCGCCAGGGACGATGCCGCCGCCCGGACCATGGCCGCGTCCGTTCCCGGACAATCCGTGAACCGCGCGCCGGTCAGATCGGCTCCGGTCAGATCGGCACCGGTCAGGTCCGTCCGCTCGAAGATCGCGAACCGCAGATTGGCCCCCGTCAGATCGGCGTCCCGCAGATCGGCGTCGGTGAAATCCGCCCCAGCCAGACAGGCCCCCGCCAACCGGGCCCGGCAAAGGCGCGCGCCGATAAACACGCCGCCGCCGAAATCGCCGCCCAGCCCATCGGCTTCGGACAGATCCGCCCCCGCCAACAGGATGCCGGGTGCCCGCAAGTTCGTCAGAACCGCGCCGTGCAGGTCCATGCCCCGGCCTTGGAATTGCGCCAGGCTCGCCCCGGCCAGACGCGCCTGCGAAAAATCCGCGTCCTCAGCCGCCGCCGCATCCAGGCGCGCGCCGGTGAAATCTGCGCCCGCCGCCGCCGCGCCCGCAAACTGGGCCCGGCGCAGGTCGCATCCGGTGAACGACGCACCCGTCAGAACCGCCCGCGCGAACCCCGCCATCTTCAAATCCGCGCCGCCGAACCGGGCGGCGGCCAGGTCCTTGCCGGTGAAATCCTCGGCGATCAGGGATTGATTACGATGGTCGGC
Source organism: Rhodospirillaceae bacterium (assembly GCA_002696205.1). GTDB lineage: Bacteria > Pseudomonadota > Alphaproteobacteria > Rhodospirillales > Casp-alpha2 > UBA1479. The sequence continues at coordinate 34,010 of NZRL01000132.1, forward strand.
TGGGGTCATGTCGTGTCCTGTAGATCGATCCGCGACGAAGGGGGTGGCCCGGCATGACCGGACCGGAGATTGAAATTCCGCCGACCTGCACCGGCGTGACCCTGCCCGCCGGGGTCACCGCGGCCGATTTCGACGGCGCGGGCACGGCCTGGCTGGGCCTGGCCGACGGCAGTATAGCCTGCTGGCCCGATGGCGGCAGCCCCCAGGTTCGGGAAACGCCCGACGCCATCACCCTCTGCCTCGCCGGGCTGCCGGCGGGATGCCTTGCGGGCGGCGACGGCGGTGTCCTGCGCCGCGTCGATGCAGGCGGCGTCGTCGAGGAATGGGAAGCCCCCGGCGGCTGGATCGAACATCTTCTGCTGCATTCGGCGACCGGACGCTGGGCCGCCGTGACGCCGCGCGGCATCACCCTGTTCGACCCCGAGACGGGCGCCATGCGCAAGGTCACGGACCTGGCCGGCGCCGCCACCGGGGCCGCGATGCGGTGGGACGGCGCGGCGATTGCGCTGACCCATCGGGCGGGCTTCACATTGGTGCCTTGGAACGGCGCGCCGGCGACCGAGCATCCCGTACGCGGCGCCATCCGTACCTTGGCCTGGCGGGCGGACGGACGATATCTCGCCGGGCCGACGCAGGAAGGCGATTTGCTCGCCTGGCAGCCGGCGGACGACGGCGAGGTTTTGCTGGCCTCCGAATGGGGACGCCTGATCCTGCCCTGCTGGTCGGCGGATTCCGCCTGGCTGGCCGCGTCGGCGGGCGAACGGTTGCTGCTCTGGCATTTCTCCGGCGACACGCCACCGGTTCGCCCCGAGCGGGAGATGACGCTGGAAAGCCCCGCGGCAATTTGCCGCCTGGCGTGGCATCCCTTGCTGGCGACCCTGACGGTCGGGCAGCGGGATGGCTCGGTGACCGTCATCGCGTTGGAATCCGGGCGGCAATGGTTCCTGCCGCCGAACGATGGCGCCGCGATTTCCGCCCTTGCCTGGCGCGGCGACGGGGCAGCCCTGCTGGCCGCCGACGAGGCCGGAAACGCCCGGATATTCGAGCCCCCCGTCCCCACCTGACCGGCCGCCGGCAATCCCGCTTAACGCGAACTGGCGCCATCGGTCGCCCCGCGCTGGCTGTATTAGAATATTTAAATTAAGCTACACTTCTATTGGGTCCGGGCATTTTCGCGCCACCGAACCATCGGCGCGCCGCTTGCCCTAGGCGTTCAAGGATGAATTCCGCCGCCCGGACCGTTCAGCGCAACGTCGCGTCAGCCTATGCAATTCGCCGGTCCCTGTGGCCAACGATCGGTCCGGTTTCCGGCGTCATCGCAATTAAAAGGGGATTCAGAGAATGACAGAAAAATTTTTGGTAGCCGTCGATGCAAGTCCGGGGAGTGAACGGGCGCTGAAGGCCGCGATCACCGTCGCCAAATCGTCGGGCACGGAATTGGTCCTGGTCCATATCATCGAATGGTCGCCGTTCAGCTTCCACACGCCGGACGAACTGGCCGAGCGGCACAAACGCCGCGAGGAAGAATTGGACCGCGCCAAGGAAGCCCTTCTCAGCCCGGCAGAGGCGGCCGCGTCGGCCGCCGGCGTCGCCTTCGAATCGATCGTGCGTCACGGCAACCCGGCCGAAATGCTGGCCGACATCGCCGAGGAAACCGGCGTCATCCAAATGTACGTCGGCCGCACCGGCGGGTCCAAGACACAACGCCTGCTGTTCGGCAGCGTCGCCTCGTCGCTGATCCAGATTTCGACGGTCCCCGTGACCGTTGTGCCGTAACGCGTGATGAAGTGGGGAATGATTATGCATAGTCTTAAGGGGAAGTTTTCTATGGCCGGCCTCGCCTTGGCCATGGCCTTCATCATGGCGGCACCGGACGCTGCCTTCGCCAGCTTCGACGAAGCTATCAACAGCGCAACGGCCCCCATCGCATCCGCGATCGGCGCCATCGTTTTCTTCAAGATCCCGGTGTTCGGCGCGCAGCTGCCGCTGGTGGTGCTGTGGCTGGTCGTCGGTGCGGTGTTCTTCACCATCCGCATGGGATTCGTGAACATCTGGGGTTTCAAGCATGCCATCGAATTGGTGCGCGGCGATTACGCCAATCCCAAGGACGCGGGTGAAGTCTCGCACTTCCAGGCGCTGGCCACGGCCGTCTCCGGCACGGTCGGCATCGGCAACATCGGCGGCGTCGCCGTCGCCGTGACCGTCGGCGGCCCGGGGGCGACGTTCTGGCTGATCATGGCCGGGTTCCTCGGCATGTCGACCAAGTTCGTCGAATGTACGCTGGGCGTGAAATACCGGAACGAGAACCCGGACGGCTCCGTTTCCGGCGGCCCGATGTACTACCTGCGCAAAGGCTTTGCCGAACGCGGCATGGACGGCTTCGGCAAGTTCATGGGGGCGTTCTATGCCATCGGTATCTTCATCGGCGCCATGGGCATCGGCAACATGTTCCAGTCGAACCAGGCCTATGTGCAGTTGAACAACGTCGCGGGCGGCGCCCTCGACGGGCTCGGCTGGCTGGTCGGCATCATCATGGCGGGGATCGTCTATCTGGTCATCGTCGGCGGCATCAAATCGATCGCCCGCGTGACGGAAAAGATCGTGCCCTTCATGGCGATCTTCTACATGGTCTTTGCCCTGATCGTGATCGCCATGAACGGTTCGGCCATTCCCGAAGCCATCGGCAACATCTTCACCGGTGCGATGACCGGCGAAGGCGTCGCGGGCGGTGCCTTGGGTGCCTTGATCATCGGCTTCCAACGCGCCGTGTTCTCGAACGAGGCCGGCATCGGTTCTGCCTCCATCGCCCATTCGGCGGTGCGCACCAACGAACCGGTCACCGAAGGCGTGGTCTCCCTGCTGGAGCCGTTCATCGACACCATCGTGATCTGCACCATCACCGCCCTGGTGATCGGCACGACGGCCGTCGCCCATCCCGGGTTCGCCGGGGACGCGACGGGCATCGCCATGACCTCCGCCGCCTTCGAGACCCAGATTTCCTGGTTCCCGATCCCGCTGGCCCTGGCCGGGATGCTGTTCGCCTTCTCGACCATGATTTCCTGGTCGTACTACGGGCTCAAGGGATGGTCCTACCTGTTCGGCGAAGCGCCGAAACTGCAGCTGATCTACAAGCTGCTGTTCTGCTTCTTCGTGGCGCTCGGCTGCACGGTGCAGTTGGGCCCGATCCTGGACATCTCGGATGCCTTGGTCTTCCTGATCTGCGTGCCCAACATCCTGGGCCTCTACATCCTGTCGCCGATCGTGAAGAAGGAATTGGACAGCTATTTCGCCCGCGTCAAAAGCGGCGAAATCCAGAAGTTCAAGTAACGGCCTGACATCCGGCGGACGTTCCGCCGCAAACGACGACACCCCGCCCATTGGGCGGGGTGTTTTCGTTTGCCTGAACGGCAATGCCGCCGGCCGCGATCATCAGGCAAGCCGGGACGACACCTGTCCCCGCTCGATGAACAGATGCCGGTCGTAGTGGCCGTGGCTTTCGCTGAGACTGGAATCGCAGACCAGGACGGTCCGCTCGTTGCCCGCGCTCAGGCGGGCCATGATTTCCTGCAGACGTTCGACCAGGGCCGGGGCCACCCCTTCAAAGGGTTCATCCAGCAACAGCATCCGGCGGCCGACCAACAGGGCCCTGCCCAGCGCCACCAGCTTCTGCTGCCCGCCGCTCAAGGACAGGGCCGGCAGTTTCGCCAGGGGTGCGATTTCCGGGATCAGGTCATAGACCTCCTGCAGCGATGCCCGCAGGTCCGGAATGTCGACCAGCCAACTGGGCATCAGGATGTTTTCCTCGACCGTGAAATGGGGGATCAATCGCCTGTCCTCGGGCATGTAGCCGATTCCCAGCCCGGCCCGCAGATGCGCGGGGCGGCTCGATGCGATCTCGCCTTGGACGGATATCTCACCGCGTTGAACGCACAACAACCCCATGATCGCGCGCAGGGTCGTCGTCTTGCCCGCGCCGTTGCGGCCGATCAAGGCGACCATTTCCCCCGGTTCGACGGCGAAGGAAATGCCGCGCAGAATGGGCGCCTTATCGATCGCGACCTCGACGTCGCGAAGGGCCAGCATCGGCGCCGCAGGAATCGTGTTTTCTTGGGGCATGGCGTCCATGGCTCAGGCCTTTCCCGTTACATAGCGCCGGACGTCCTCTTGGGCGAGCGCCGCATCCGGCCGGTCGTCGGCCAGGACGCGGCCTTCGTGAAACACCACGATCCTGTCGGCATAGCGGCGCACGATATCCATGTCGTGTTCGACGAAAAGCACCGCCGCCTTCTGATCCGACAGGGCCTCGATCACCAGATCCATGAAATCGAATTTCTCTTCGGAGGCGACGCCGCTGGTCGGTTCGTCCAGCATCAGGACCTTGGGCGAATTGATCGTCGCCATGCCGACGTCCAGCAACTTGCGCATGCCGCCTGAGATTTCGGAGACCAGATGATCGCGATATTTTCCCAGCTGGAACCGCTCCATCACCGCGTCGACGCGGTCGCGGGAGTCCGGGTTCAAGGCCGCCTTGCGCGGGCTGAGCAGCGGCCGTTCGTGCGCCGTCACCGCGTTGATCGCGACGGTCAGGTTCTCCATCAGGGTCAGGCCCGTGAAGACCTGGGGGATCTGGAAGGAACGGTAGATTCCCAGGCGGGTGACCTGCAACGGCGACAGCCCGACGATCTCGCGGCCGTAGCTGGTGATCGAGCCGACATCCGGGCGGACATAGCCCGTGACCATGTTGATGAAGGTCGTCTTGCCGGCACCGTTGGCGCCGATCAAGCTGACGAACTCGCCGTCGGCGACGCTGACCGAGACGCCGTCTGCCGCCTTGATGCCGTTGAACGACTTCGACAGGCCCTGTGCGTTCAATGCGATGCTCACCGGGCATCCTCCTTGGCGTCGGGGGCACGGGTACGGCGGCGCCCGGCGGCCAGAGCCCCGATGCCGTTCGGCAGGAACAGGATCGACAGCAACAGGAACGCCCCCAGCATGAGCTGCCAGGCGTTTGGCAGGTACTGGCCGGCGACCAGACGCACCGTCTCGAACAGGGCGGTCGCACCGAAGGCGGCGACGATGCTGCTGGGGCCGCTGAGCACGGTCATGAAGACGAACTCGCCCGACGTCGTCCAATAGGCGAACTCGGGGATGATGTGTCCCGAGACCAGCGCGACCAGCCCTCCGCCCAAACCGGCCAGCCCGGCGGCGATCGCATAGTTGAAGACGATCACCCGGCGCACGGAAAGGCCCAGGTATTCCAGGCGGATTTCATTGTCCCGCACGGCCAGGGCGGCCAGGCCCAATTCGGATCGCATATAAATCCGCGTGGCCAGACCGACGCCCGCGGCGATCACCACCACGAAGGCGTAGAACAGGATCGAGCGGTATTCGTCGGAGGGAGACAGGCCGAAGTAACTGGGCGGTGCGATCCCGATACCGTCCGAGCCGCCGACCGAGGTCGCCTTCAACAAGGCGCCGTAGAGGATCATCGACAGCGCCAGATTGAACATGGCGAAGAAGACCCCGCGGTAGGCCGACAGAAACACGCCCAGCACCGCGCCCAAGGCACAACAGCCGAGACCCGACAGGATCACCAGGAAAAGGGCGTCCTGCACGCCCGTCGCGTTTCCGACCAGCCCGCAGATATAGGCGCCCAGGCAGTAATACATGCCCTGGCCGAAGGACACGGCACCCATGCGCAACAACAGCACGAGGCCCAGCACGACCAATCCCTTGGCCAAGGCCAGGGACGCCGTGAACAGGACCCAGTCCGGCAGCATCAGACCGACGGCCATCAGGGCGGCGGCGCAAACCAATGCGGCAAGCGGGGGCGATGAAGTGACGGCGTGGATCACGGGTCAAATTCTCCGTTGCGCCGGTTCGCCGAACAGCCCCTGGGGGCGGAACAACAAAACAGCGGCCATGACGGCGTAGATGACGAACAGTTCGGCTTCGGGCCAGAAATTGATGGCCGTGGCGCGGGACAGCCCGACCAGGGCCGCCCCCACCGCGGCGCCGCCGATCGACCCCATGCCGCCGATCACGACCACGGCGAAACTGAGAATGATCGCGTTGACGCCGATCGACGGCGTGACCGCCAACATGGGCGAGGTGAAGGCCCCGGCGACGGCGGCCAGGAAAACGCCGAAGGTGAAGGTGTAGAGATAGACCCGCGACACGTTGACGCCCATGGCGCGGCTGATCTCTGCATCGTGGATGACCGCAAGAACGATCTTTCCCATGATGGTTCGGCTGAGGAACAGGCTGGTTGCGACGCCGACGAGGACCGCCAGGGCGACGACGAAAAAGTCGTATCCGACGTAATACAAGGGCCCCATTTCGACGTTGCCGAACAGGCTGTAGGGGGCCGCCACATATTGCGAGAAAACGCCCCATATCATCCGGATGACGTCTTCCAGGATCAACGACACCCCGAAGGTCACCAACAGCAGCACCACTTCGTCCCGCCCGTAGAACAGGCGCAACACGAATTTTTCCAGGAACGGCCCCAGGATCACGGCGACCAGGATCGAGCCCAACAGCATCAGCGGCAAGGCCCAGAATCCGGCGACTTCCTCGATCACATTGCCGCCGACCAGCGTCGCCGCCGCATAGGCGCCGATGGCATAAAGCGCGCCATGCGCCACGTTCAGGATTTTCATCACGCCGAAGACCAGGGTCAGCCCGATGGCGATCAGGAACAGCCAGGCCCCGTAAATGGTGCCGTCGACCAGAATGGTTAGGAAAACGTCCACGCGACAATTCCCGTCAATGGGGGGTGACCGGGCGAAAGCCGGCAGAGTTCACGCCGTCCGCTCTGAAGGCGACGTTCAACTCTACCGGTCTCACTGCCCGGAACGAAACGCCTAGTCACACTTGGCGCCGGGAAAGCCTTTTTCGATCCATTCGACGGCCTTCATACCGTCGGGCGGATTGATGCATTCGGCCTTGAAGTATTCGACGTCGACCAGTTCGACGCGCTTCTTCTCGGCGTTCCATTTGGAAATGCCGATGGCGTTGTCCTGGATCGCCTGATGGCCGCCGCCGATCGCCATCTTGATCATGCCGGTCGGCGCTTCGAAGGTCGCGTATTCGAAGGCCTTGGCGGTTTCCTCGGTCGTCGGCTTCTTGCCGCCGTTGGCCGCCATCGCCTTTTCGACCGCCGTCTTCAAGCCCAGGATCGTCTGCACGAAACGGAACGGCGCCTGGACCGCGGGAATGCCGTAGCGTTCCTCGTAGGCTTTGTAGAACCAGTTCGCCAACGGCGTATCCGGGTGCAGGGCACCGACGGCGCCGCGGCCACCGGTCATCAGACCCTCGGGCACTTTTTCGGCCAGGCGGGGCAGGACGTGTTCGGCCATGGCGAAGACCACGTTGGTCTTCTTGAACAGGCCGCGCGGACCGGCCTGCAACAGGAAGGCTTCGAGATCGCCGCCCCACAGGCTGGAATGCACGACGTCGGGTTTCTTGCGCATCAGCACGCTGATCTGCGCGCCGTACTGGCCCGCGCCCTTTTCGGGGAACAATTCATCGACGACCTTCATGCCGGGTTTGAACGTATCCAACGCCAGCTTGAAATCGCGCCAGGAATCCTGACCCCAGGAATAGTTCTGGTTGAACCCGGCGACGGTCTTGGCGTCCGGCAGCTTGCGCGCCACGTAATGGGCAAGCGCCACGTTGTCCATGGTGCTGTGGGCGCCGGCGCGGAAGACGTATTCATACGACGCTTCCTCGAAAATGCGCGGCGTGCCGCAGCCGCTGAAGATCGCCAGGGCCTTCAATTCTTCCGCCACCGGTGCCACGGCCAGGCAGTTGCCCGAACCGTCGTATCCGACCACGGCATCGACCTTTTCCCGCTGGACCAGGTCGCGGAAGCGTTGGATCTGGACCTGGGCGCCGCCGGCTTCGTCGACGGGCACGATTTCGATCTTCATGCCGCCGATCCCGACCGACCCTTTATAGGGCCCCGGCACCTCGCCCTTGTTCAGGGCATCGACCATCAGTTTGCCGCCGTTCATGGACGGCACGCCGAAGGCATCGGCCGCCGGGCCTGACAAGAAGGCCGTCATGCCGATCTTGAAGGTTCCTTCCGCCGCGTCGGCGGGACCGGCAAGGGCCTGACCGAGACCGATCGCCGCCGCGAAGGCGACGGCGAGTAAGCCGGTTTTTTTGAAGCGCCCTGTCATCGCGCCCCGGTTTTTAATGGTGGTATCGAACATAAAGGCACTCCCTGTTCTGCCGTGATTAAGGCCCGCCGTCCGGACGAACGACCGCCCGGCCTTCCGGCCAATTGCTTGGAGGGATTCCCCAAAAAGCCTGCTTTCCGTTGCTGGGTTCTATCGCCCCGGCAGGCCGCCTTTTCACTTTTTCACTTCTTCACGTCGTCTCTTCGGCTCCGCCCCCTTGGCATCGGGTCCTGCGGAACCGCATCGTCACTTAACCTGCGTCATCGCCCGCGTTATCGCGTCCAGACGACCGGCCATAGATCGCAATCCAGGGCGCCACCTTCTGGAATACCCGGATCCCACATCATTTCCTGGATGTTGGGCATCGGCGTATAAACCGCATCGTCGCCCGCCCATCGGGTCACATAGGCACGGCGCCGCTTGCCTTCTTCCGAGTTTCCGGGCGCGCCATGGACCAGAAGCCCATGGTGCACCGTGCAGTCGCCCGGCTCCAGTTCGAACTGAATAATCTCGTGCTTGTCTTTCTCGGCCTCGATGTCCGGCACCGGTTCGAGATCGATCTTGTACCTATCGTCGCCCGCGAAGGCCGGCGGCTTGAACCAATTTCCCCAACGGTGCGAGCCCTTGATGTACTCGACGGCGCCGTTGTCCTTGTCGACCTCGTCCAGGGCGAGCCACAGGGTGCAAACCTGATCGCCGCGTACGGGCCAATAGGGCACGTCATGGTGCCAGGGCGTGCGCTCCGATGTTCCCGGCTCCTTGATCAGCAATTGGTCGAAGAAGATATTGACCTTTTCCGCCCCCATGACGCGGCCGGCGATTTCCGCCGCCGCCGAGTTGAAGACGAATTCCTTGAACCCGGGATTGAAGGTCCAAAGGAAGGTGTCGAAAAAGAACCGCCCCCCGTCCTTCGATAATTCCTGGTGCAGGCGGCCCGGCGACCGCATGTCTTCCTCGGCCAGATCGCGCAGACGCGCCACCCATTCCTTGTTGAAGAGCTGCTTCAACAGGACGACGCCGTCTTCCTGATAGCGGCGGACTTCTTCGTCGGTGATTTCCCTGAGTATGGGTTCCATGGGCCGGGTTCCGTCTCGGTCTGTGGTCTGAATTCCTTGACGACGGATGCTATCGCGGAGTTAATCAACAAAAGAAACGATTAGATTTGATATTCAGGATCAATAATTTTGATGAACTTGGTGCAACTGGAAACCTTCCGCTGGGTCGTGCATTACGGCTCCTTCACCAAGGCCGCGAATAAGCTGCATTCGACGCAGTCGACCGTGTCCATGCGGATCGCGGAATTGGAGGCGGACCTGGGGGTTCAGTTGCTCGACCGTTCGCAACGCAAGGTCAGGGTCACGCCCAAAGGCCGCGACCTGCTGCGTTATGCCGCGGAAATCCATTTGCTGACGACGGAATTGAAGGCGACGGTCGGCGATCCGGAAACCCTGACCGGGTCGTTCCGCATGGGGATCGCGGAATTGATCGCCCTGACCTGGTTGCCGGATTTGGTCGCCGCCCTGAACAAGCTTTATCCTCGGATAGAGATCAGTCTGGAGGTCGGCCTGACGGGCAACATGCATGACATGCTGCGGTCCGGGGAAATGGATCTCTGCATCCTGCCGGTCGGCGGCATGGACCTGCCCGGCCTGAACGCCGTGGCCATCGGCGACGTGGATTTCGCGTTCATGGCCGCGCCGTCGCTGAACCCGGCGCATGGGGTCCTGCATCCCCGCCAGTTGGAAGAATGGCCGATCATCACGATCGGCCCCAATTCCTACCTCGCCCGCGCCCAGGATGCCTGGTTTCGGCAAAACAAGGTTCAGGCGAAACGCATCAATTTTTCCAATTCCATGGAGATCAGCGCCGGTCTGGTCCGCTCGGGGCTCGGCGTTTCCTTGCTGCCGCGCAAGTTCTATACGGACGATCTGGAGAACGGACGCATGCAGGCATTGGATATGGACCCGCCGCTGGCGCCGTTCACGTTCTCGGTCATTTCCGCGGAAGACAACGTTTCGCCGCTGATCCGCAAAGTGACGGAAATTTCGCGCGAGGTCGGCGACTTCATCGCATAACGCCGCGAGAGCCGCCGCCGTCCAGATAGGCCGATCTCTACTTCTTGCCCGCTGCCTTCAATGCCGCCTCGCGGTAGGCGGTGATGCGGTCCTTCAGGCCGGGGACCGAGGCCGTGCGCGCGATATCCGCCATGTCGGCGTCCCGCGTGTCGGTCACGGTGACGCGGAACAGGTCCGCCGTCGCCGTCGGCGTCAGGGTATGGGCCGCCGTGCGGGCGGCATCGACCTCACCGTCCCAGCCGTCTTGATCGACGACGCCCGTGGCGAAGCCCAGGTCCAAGGCTTCCTCGGCTTTGAAGGTCAGGCCGGAATTCTGGATACGCCGGGCCTGATCCTCGCCGACACGGACCTTGAGGCGCCGCGTGCCCAGCACGATGCCGAAACCCAGCCCCGGCATGCGGAACGAGGTGCCGGGGGCCGCGATCCGCGAACTGCAGGCACAGAACAGATCCGCCCCCGCCCCGAACACCCGGCCGTGCGCCAAGGCCAGGGTCGGCATGGGCGCGTGATAGACCGCCTGCAACAGGGTTTCGATGCGGATCAGCCGGTTGACCAGATCGCCGTCGGTAACCTCGGCCAGGTCGGACAAGTCGAAGCCGGAACAGAAGCTCTTGCCCTCGCCCTTCAGGAGCAGCAGCCGCGTGCCGTCGGTGGACGCCGCCGCGACGGCGTCCAACAGGGCCTCGACCAGTTCCGGGCCAAGCGCATTGGCCCGGTCCGTCTTGTTCAGGGTGACGACGGTCGCCCCCCCGTCCTTGGTGATGATCAGCGTATCGGTCATCGGGTCAGGCGGCCGACAGACCGGCCCGAACGGTCGCCGAGCGGTCCCAAAGGTTCGGCACGTTGGTCGACGAATAGCCCGAAACGAAGGGAACGACCTCGTTCGTGTCCGGCTTGAACACATGACGCGAGACCGCGCCGATGTTGGCGCCGTAGACGTGGATGCTGATTGACGGCTTGTCGGCGAAGGAGTTCTCGACGACGTGGATATCGCCGATGGTCGGCGAAACGGCCTCGACCTGACCCGGTTTCAATTCGGCTTCGTCGCCGACGCGGACCAGCTTGCCCTGGGCGTCTTCTTCGAAGCGAACTTCCTTTTCGGCACCGCGTAGCATGCCGATCAGGCCCCAGACCGTATGGTCGTGGACGGGCGTCTTCTGGCCCGGGCCCCAGACGAAGCTGACGACCGAGAAGCGTTCCAGCGGATCGGCGTGCAGAAGGTACTGCTGATAATATTCGGGATGCGGCTGTGCGAATTCCTCGGGCAGCCAGTCGTCGCGCGAGACCAGGGTGCCCAGGAGCTTGCGGCCCTCGGCGATCAGGGTGGGTTCGTCGTCGGTCTTGGAGACCAGGTTCGTCATGCCGATGACGAAATCGCGCAGCGGCGCGATGGTGTCGGTGGAAGCGGTCATTCGGATGCCCTCCGTTTTTCTTCCTGTTGGGGGTGAGGGGTGGATCGGCCGGGGGCCGGTGACAGAGATGCGCCGCCGGAACCGATGGCGCAAGGATCGAAAGGAGCGGCGGCCGTATCGGCATCACCCGCCAGGGCGCGTTCGACCGCGTCGGCGGCGGCGACGACCTCGGCGCCCAGGGCCTTGAACCGCCCGGGCCGCAGGCGTTCCGCCGGGCCCGAAACGCCGATGGCGGCGATCACGCCGCCCGCCGGATCATGGATGGGCGCCGCGACGCCGCAAACCGTTTCCTGCCATTCACCGGCGTTGGTGGCGTAGCCACGCGTGCGGATACCCACCATTTCCTGACGAAAGCCATCGGGGTCAGTGATGCTTTTGGCCGTATGAGCGTGCAGGTTTTCAGCAAGCCCCGCGAGCGCCGTCTCACCTAGGGCCGCAAGCAAAGCTTTGCCCGTGGCGACGCAGCGCGCCGGGGCGCGGCCGCCGATTTTCGAATAGGCGCGCACGGGCTCGGGGCTTTCCAGCTTGTGCAGGTAGACGACTTCGTCCCCGTCGAGAACCGAGAGATGGACGCTTTCGCGCGTCCGCGCGAGCAGGGCTTCCATGGCCGGAAGCGCCAATTGACGCAGGTCCAAATGATCGATCATCGCCGTGCCCAATTCCCACAGGCGGATCGCCGCCGCGTAGGTGCCGGTCGCCGCGTCGCGCCGGACGTAGCCCAGTTCGGTCAGGGTCTGCAGCAAGCGATGGGCGTTGCTTTTGCCCAGATCGACCCGCGCCGCCAACTCGGAGACGCCGAGCGCGCGGTCGCTATGGGCGAGCACTTCCAAAAGCGCCATGCCGTTGACCAGGGTGTTGTTCATGCCACCACGCCCCCTGCCCGCCAGGCGGCGATGTCTTCGGCGCTGAACCCGGCCTCGGCCAGGATTTCGTCGGAATGTTCGCCGACCTGAGGCGGGGCGCTGTCGATGGCGCCCGACCCGTGGGCCAGCTTGAACCCCGGGCCGACCAGGCGCAGCGGGCCATGTGCCGAGTCCACTTCCTGCAGCAGGTTGCGCGCCGCGACCTGGGGATGTTCGGCGATCTCGTCGATGCCCTTGACCGTGGCACAAGGCACGTCGGCCTCGGTCAGGCGTTGTTCCCAGGATTCGGGATCGCCGTCGCGCATGGCGCCTTCGATAACGTCGCGAAGGGCGCCCGCGTTTTCCGTCCGTGTCGTCCAATCGGCGAAGCGGGGGTCGGACAATGCGTCCTCCCGCCCCAGCGCCTTCATCAGATTGACGAACTGTTTTTCCAACAGGATCGCCAGGATGATGAACCCGTTGCCGCAGCGGAAGCGGTCGGCGGTGACCTTGCGGGTCACCGAAAGGTTGCCGTACTGCCGCTGCACGAAGCCGGCGACGGTGTATTCCGTGACGTGCTGGGCCAGGAAATTAAGGGTCGAATCCAGCATGGCGACGTCGACGAACTGGCCCTCGCCGGTCATTGTTCGCTGATGCAGGGCGGCGGAGACGGCGAACGCGCCGGTCATCCCGCCGATCATGTCGCAGGCGGCGAAGCCCGCGCGCATGGGCCCGCCCTCGGGCTCGCCGGTGATCGACATGATGCCGGACATGGCCTGGATCTTGCCGTCGAACGCGGCCTTGGCGCTTTCCGGCCCGGAATGGCCGAAGCCGGAAACGGCGCAATAGATCAGTTTCGGGTTGATCGCCTTCAGCGTCTCATACCCCAGGCCGAAGCGGTCCATGACGCCCGGGCGGAAGTTCTCCCAGACGATGTCGGCGTCTTCGACCAGGCGTTTGACGATTTCCTGGGCCTCGGGCTTTTTCAAATCCAGCGTCAGGCTGCGCTTGTTCGCGTTGATCGACATGAAAGCCGGCGCCATGTTGCGGTCGACCCATTCCTGGCTGAGCTGCGCACGCCGGTTGTCCTCGCCGCCGATAGGTTCGATCTTGACGACGTCGGCGCCCAACAGGGCGAATTGATAGGTCCCGAACGGGCCGGCGAAGAAGCGGGTGAAGTCGAGAACCTTGATGCCCTCGAAGGGGCGCGGGCCTGTGCCGGTCATGCCCCACCTCCGGCCGCGGCCTTTTTCTGCAATTCCTTTTCGCGCAGTTCCTTGGCGACGATGCGGGCGTTTTCCGCCTCGGCGCGAAGGGCTTCGACCTCTTCCGGTGAGCGGCGGTCGATGTTGCAATAATCGCCTTTCCAATCCGGATCGTCCGACCAGCGCAGCGGCGATTGCACCGTGGTGCGCGGGCCGATGGCGCTTTCCAAGACTTTCAGGCCCAGTTCCAGCGTCTCCGCCTGGGACGCCGGATCGTGCGGCCGCCCGGCGGCGTTCCCCAGGGGAAAATCGCTGAACATGAAGCGCGGCACGCCGCAATATTCGACGATGTCCTTGGCACAGCCCATGACCACCGTCGGAATGCCGTTGGCTTCCAGATGCCGCGCGATCAGGCAGAGCGTCTGATGACAGATCGGACAGTTGGGGATCAGGATCGCCACGTCGGCGCCGTCTTCGCGGCAGCGCTTGAAGATCTCCGGGCAATCGACGTCCAACGTGTGCTGCTGGCTGCGGTTGGTCGGCGCCCCGTGGAAGCGTTGCGTCAAGGACCCGATCCGCCCGGCCGCGACCGCGTCGCGGAGGGCGGCCAGCGGAAACCAGGCGCGGCCGTCCTCCATCGAGGTATGGATGCGATCGATCCCGACGTGCGAGATGCGCAGATCGTGTTCTTCCGACGTGTCGCCGGAATAGACCTGATAGAACTTGGCGGCGGAGTTATAGGGTGCGCCCGGTCCCTGCGGGCCCTTGTCCGGCTGATAGGGGGCCGCCGTGGTGATGAAGGTCACCTTCGATTCCGCGAGCGGCTTTTTCAGCGGCGCAAACGGCACGTCGATGTAATGGGCCCAGACGTAGGGGTTGTCGTAACCGAGTGCCAGATACCATTCACGGGTCCGGCGCATGTAGGGAACCGGCTGGTCCAATTCGGGCGCGAAGATCGCGCCGCGGCCGGGCTTGCCGCCGGCCGGGATTTTACTCGATGTCATCCTCTGACCTCGTGGTTTTGAGAAGGTCGTCTGTTGTTATATGTTCCAATATATAGAACATAAATTCCGAAGAACAGAACAATCTCTCCATGGGCTTGCCCCAGGGTCCGATTGTGTGATTGTATGACAATCTCATAATAAACCGGCGCATCAAGCACCGGACAAGAACAACAACCGGCACCGGCTCGCCGGGCAAAGGGAGGCATCCTTGGACCGGTCGGCGCCGCCGTGCGCCGGGCCGAGCCTGCCGCCCCGCATCCGACCCGCCAGAAGCCGGCCACGATCACGACAGGCCGCCTCACGGCCGTAACAGAACGGGTTGGGATGAAACTGCATAACGAATTCACGGTCCCCCTGCCGCCGGTGGCGGCCTGGGACCTTCTTCTGCAGGTGGAGCGTGTCGCCCCCTGCTTCCCCGGCGCAAAACTTCTCGAGGTCAAGGACGACGGCAGCTTCGTCGGCACGGTCTCGCTGCGTCTCGGGCCGGTGGCTCTGACCTTCAAGGGCACGGCCTCCTACGTCGAGGTCGACAACGACAATCACAAACTGCGCGCCCAGGCCAAGGGCAACGAGGCCCGCAACCGGGGCACCGCCAGCGCCGACGTCGATTTCCGCATCGAAGCGGAAGACGTCGACGGGGCGCCGGGATCGCGCGTCCTGATCGACACGGATTTGACCCTCGCGGGTTCCATCGCGCAATACGCGCGGGGCGGCGGCATGATCGAGGCCACGGCCCAGGTGATGATCGACGACTTCGCCGAAACGCTGAAGGGCCTGCTCGACCGCGACCGCGTCGCCGAGGCCAAGGCCGAGGCTGCACCCGCCGCACCCACAGGCAGTCCGCAAACGACGGAAACGCCGCGCCCCGAACCGGAAGCCGCGGCGGAAACCCCAGCGCCCGCCAGCAAGCCGCCGTCCCTGTTCACCATTCTCTGGCGCGCCTTCAAGCGCTGGATTTCCGGGGGCAAGTCGTGAAGGCGGCGGCATTCGACTATCACCGCCCGGCGAACCGGGCCGAGGCCCTGGACATGGTGGGCAGCCTGGACAACGCCAAGTTCCTGGCGGGCGGCCAGTCCCTGGTCGCCATGTTGAACATGCGCTACGCCATCGTCGATCACCTGATCGATCTGAACCACGTCACGGACCTGGCCGGGATCGAGATGACCGGCGACCGCCTGCGCCTGGGTGCGATGACCCGCCAGCGCGCGGTCAAGGACGACGCGGCGCTGGCCGCCCGCGCGCCGATCTTCGCCGCCGCCCTGGACTACGTCGGCCATTTTCAGACCCGCAACCGGGGCACGGTCGGCGGCAGCCTGGGCCATATGGACCCGTCGGCGGAATTGATGGCGCTGGCCACCCTGATGGATGCCGAGGTCGAGGTGCAGTCCAAGGCCCAGACCCGCAGCCTTTCCATCGCCGATTACCCCATGGCCTATATGACCCCGGCCATCGAAATGGATGAGATGATCACCGGCGTCACCTTCGCCCTGCCCGGCGAAGGACACGGCTGGGGCTTTCATGAACATGCCCAGCGCCACGGCGATTTCGCCATCTGCGGCGTCGCGGCCTTGATGGAACTCGCGGGCGGGACGATTTCCCGCACGGCGATCACCGTCTTCGGCATCGGCATGGCGCCGCAGCGCGCCCGCGCCGCCGAAGACATGCTGGCCAGTCAGACGCCGGGCGACGATCTCTACCGCGCCGCCGCTGACGCTTTGGACGACCTCGACTACACCACCGACGCCATGGCGAGCGCGGCCTATCGCCGCCGCCTTGCCGGCGTGCTGACCCGCCGGGCGCTGGCCGACGCGGCCCGGCGCGCGGGAGGAGACCGCAGATGACCACGAAATCCATATCCCTCACCGTCAACGGCAAGACCGTCGACCAAGAGGTCGAACCGCGCACCCATCTGGCCGATTTCCTGCGCCACGGGATCGGTCTGACCGGCACCCATATCGGCTGCGAGCACGGCGTCTGCGGCGCCTGTACCGTTCTGGTCGACGGCCAGGCGGTGCGCAGTTGTCTGATGCTGGCCGTCCAGGCCGATGGGGCAGAGGTCACGACCGTTGAAGGGCTCGCCGGAAATGCCGACGACCTGTCGCCGATCCAGGCGGCGTTCCGTGAATTCCATGGCCTGCAATGCGGCTACTGCACGCCGGGTTTCCTGACGTCGTTGACCCAGTTGCTGATGGAAAACCCGGATATCGGCGAAGAAGACCTGCGCAAGGAACTGTCGGGCAATCTTTGCCGCTGCACCGGCTACGCCGGGATCGTCCGCGCGGCCCTGGCCGCCGCCCAGGCATATAAAGAAGCCGCCGCGACCGGGATGGGAGGCAGCCGATGACGACGCAAATGGTCGGCAAGCCGATTCAGCGGGTCGAGGACAAGGACCTTCTGACCGGCAAGGGCAATTTCACCGATGACATCAAATTGCCGGGCACCTTGCATGTGGCGTTCATCCGCGCGCCCTTCGCCCATGCCCGCATCACGGGCATCGATCTGGACGCCGCCCGTGACCTTGCGGGCGTGCATCTGGTGATGGCGGCGGCGGACCTGCCCGCCCCCGCCAAGGGCAAACGCATCCTGTTGCAGGTGCCGAACCCGGCGATCGCCGATCCGATCACCCAGGAACCCCTGGTCAGCGACCGCGTCGCCTTCGCCGGCGAGGCCGTCGCGGTCGTCGTCGCCGACAGCCGCGCCATCGCCGAGGACGCGGCGGAAATGGTCATGGTCGATTACGACCCCCTGCCCACGGTCGCCAACCTGGCCCAGGCCACGGCGCCCGGCGCCGACAAGGTCCACCCCCATCTCGCCGACAACGTCGCGGCCCGCATCCATGTCGGCTACGGCGATATCGAAAGCGCCTTCCGCGACGCCGCCCATACGGTTTCGGTCACGCTCGACCAGCATCGCGGCACCGGCAACCCAATGGAGGGCCGCGCCGTGCTGGCCGCGCCCAACGCGCTGGACGGCGGCATCA
Source organism: Rhodospirillaceae bacterium (assembly GCA_002696205.1). GTDB lineage: Bacteria > Pseudomonadota > Alphaproteobacteria > Rhodospirillales > Casp-alpha2 > UBA1479. Next base: position 51,714 of record NZRL01000132.1, read on the forward strand.
CCGTCTGGTCCGCGACCCAGGCGCCGCACATCCTGCGCCGCGCCCTGGTCGATATGCTGGAAATGGCGGAAACGGATATCCGTGTCATCGCGCCGGACGTCGGCGGCGGCTTCGGCCCCAAGGTTCAGGCCTACCCCGAGGAATTCGTCATTCCGATCTGCGCCCAGATGCTGGGCGTGCCCGTGAAATGGATCGAGGACCGGCGCGAACATCTTCTCTGCACCGTGCAGGAACGGGATCAGACCTGGTCCGTCGAAATGGCGGTGGATGCCGAGGGCAAGTTGCTGGGCGTGCGCGGGCGAATGCAGCACGATCAGGGCGCCTACCTGCCCTGGGGCGTGATCGCGCCCTATATCTCCACCGTCACCATGCCGGGGCCCTACGTCCTGCCGGCTTACGATCTGGAAACCCAGGTGATGTTCACCAACAAGGTGCCGACGGCACCCCTTCGCGGGGCCGGGCGGCCGCAGGCCGTGTTCGCCATGGAACGCCTGTTCGACCTGGCCGCCGACAGGATGGGGTTGGACCGGGCGGAACTGCGCCGCCGCAACCTGATCCCGGCGGAAGCCATGCCCTATTCCGTGGGCCTGATCTTCCGCGACGGCCAGCCGCTGGTCTACGACAGCGGCGATTACCCCCGTTGCCAGCAGATTGCCGAGGAAAAATCCGGCTGGGCCGATTTCCCGGCCCGGCGCGAGGCCGCGTTGCGCGAAGGGCACTATATCGGACTGGGCATCGCCAATTACGTCGAAGGCACGGGCCTCGGCCCGTTCGAAGGCGCGACCACGCAGGTTCTGCCGTCGGGCCGCATCATGATCAAGACGGGTGCCGCCGGTCAGGGCCAGGGCAACCGAACGGTCTATGCCCAGGTCGCCGCCGAAGCCTTCAACGTCGATATCTCCCAGGTCGATGTGGAACTGGGCGACACGGGCAAGATCCCCATCGGCGTCGGCGCCTTCGCCAGCCGCCTGATGGTCAACGCCGGGTCGGCGATCGACGTTTCGGCGGGCACCGTGGTGACCAAGATGAAGAAGATCGCCGCCGCCGCTTTCGAGGTTTCCGAGGACGATCTGGAACTGGTCGACGGCACCGTCCGGGTGACCGGTGAACAGGGCCCGTCCCTGACCTTCGGCGAGATGGCCCAGATGGCCAGCGGCATGCCCGGATATGTCCTGCCGGGCGGCCAGGAACCGGGCCTGTTCGCGACCCACTACTTCTCTCCGCCACAGGCCGCCTATGCCAACGGCAGTCACGCCGTGGAGGTCGAGGTCGATCCGGAAACCGGGATTGTCCGCATCGCCCGCTACATCGTCGTTCACGACTGCGGGCGGATGGTCAATCCGCTGCTGGTCGAAGGCCAGATTCAAGGCGGCCTGGCCCATGGCATCGGCAATGCGTTCCTGGAAAAGATGCGCTACGACGACGACGCCAACCCGGTGACGACGACGCTGGCCGACTATCTGCTGCCCGATGCGGACAACGTGCCGACGGCCGAGATTTATCACGTCGAATCCCCGGCCCCGCACAATCCGCTGGGCGTCAAAGGGGCCGGCGAAGGCGGCACCATTCCCGCCGCCGCCGCCGTCGTCTCGGCGGTGGAAGACGCACTTCGTCCCTTCGGTATTCAGATCGACGAAGCGCCGATCCTGCCCGAACGCATTTGTGAATTGATCGACGCGGCCCGCCAAGACACTCAGGAGGCTTCATGACCCGCACCCCCTTCATGATCGAAACGGAAATGGGGGGTGCTGCCCCCACCATCTGGCTGACCAATTCGGCGGACGGCAACCGCCTGACCGGGGACGACATCACGGCTCTGGGCCATGCGGTCCGCGCCGCCGGCGAGGACGCCGCCGCCCGCGTCGTCGTGATCCGCGCCGAAGGCGACGATTTCTGCCTGGGCCGCATCCCGACACCGAAGAGGGACCGCCCGCCCTCGGCCCTGACGCTGCAGGAAAAAGTCACCGGGCCGATCATGGGCCTTTATGCGAACGTGCGGGCGACGCCCGTGCCCGTGCTGGCCGTGGTTCAGGGCGAGGCCCGGGGTTTCGGTTGTGCCTTCACCGGGCAATGCGATCTGGCGATCGCGTCGTCGAACGCGACCTTCTCGATGCCGGAAATGGATGTGAATCTGCCGCCGACGCTTGCGATCTCCGCCGTGCTGGGCAAGGTTCCGATCAAGAAACTGACCCATCTGGTCTACACCCGGGAAAAGATTTCCGCCGAGGAAGCCTTGATGTTCGGTCTGGTCGGCGAAGTCTGCGAGCCGGAAGATTTGAACGCCCGCACCGACCATATCATCGGCCAACTGGTCGACCGCCGCCGCCCGGCGCTGGAAACCATCAAGCAGTACCTGGCGACGGCACCCCATGTGGATACCGCCGCCGCCGCGACAATGGCGGAAGCCATGCTGCCCGTCGTGCTATCGTCGCCGGACGCGTAAACCAGACCACCACCAGACCAACAGGAGTACTCTTCCATGCCCACCATCGACGCCAACGGCGAAACCCTGGCCTACGAGCGCGCCGGCAGCGGCCCGGCCCTGGTCCTGATCCACAGCCTGGGCACCAATTCCTGGCTTTGGGCGGACCAGATCACGCGCTGGAAATCCGATTTCGACGTCATCGCCTTCGACGCGCGCGGGCACGGCGGATCGACCAACAACGGCGGCGTGACCATGAAGAACGTGGCGGCCGATATCCTGGCGGCATTGGACGCCCTGGGCGTCGGCGAGGCGACCTTCCTCGGCATTTCCATGGGCGGTCTGATTTCCGCCCATATCAACGCCGCCGCCCCCGAACGGGTCAAAAGCATCGTCATCGCCGACAGCTTCTCGGCCCTGGGCGCCGCCGGGCCGGAAAAGGTCGCGGCCATGGAAGGCCGGATCGTGCCGATGACCATGGAGGACTGGGGCGCCGCCTATGCGGGCGAAACCCTGCTGCCGACGACCGGCGACGATCTTCGGCGGAAGCTCGCGGGCGGCATCGCGGCGATGGAGAAAGAAAACTACCTGCAAACCACGCGGTCGGTCTTCACCTCGGACGTCAGCGCCGAAATGGCGGCGATCACCGCCCCCGTGCTGGTCGTCTGCGGCGACAAGGACGACCGCACGCCGCCGGCGGCCTCGGAAAAGATCGCCGAGATCATCCCGGGCGCCGAGTTGAAGATGATTCCCGATGCGGCCCATCTGTCGAACCTGGACAATCCGTCCGGCTTCCACGCCGCCGTCGATCCCTTCCTCGCGGCCAAGGCTGCCGGATAACGGCTGGGGCGGATCATGGCGGAACCCCAGGCCCAGACCTCCGGCGTGCTGACGCCGGTCACCCTGGAAAATGCGCCGCTTCGGCGGCGCGTTGCCGCCGCGATCCGCGACGCCATCGAAGTCGGCAAATTGCCGCCGGGCGCGCGTCTGGTGGAAAAAGACCTGTGCACCGATCTGAACGTCAGCCGCACGTCGCTGCGCGAAGCGCTCCGCGAACTTGAGGCCGAGGGCCTGGTCACCCATCAGGCGCACAAGGGTCTGGTGGTTTCCCGCATCACCCGGGCCGAGGCGGAAAACGTCTATCGCGTGCGCGCGGCCCTGGAAGCCCTGATCGTCGAACAGTTCGCCGAGGATGCGGACGTTGAAGCGCTCGCCGACCTGAAGGCGCGGGCAGAGACCCTGCGCCGGGCCTATTCGTCGAACGACCTGCGGACGATCCTGGACGCCAAGAAGGATTTCTACGACGGGCTTTGCACCGGGGCGGGCAACCCCCTGGTTCTGGACCTGCTGACCCGCCTGAATTCCCAGGTCACGCAGCTGCGCGGCCGGTCCCTGATGACCGAGGCTCGGCGGACCTCCTCGATCGCCGAGATCGACGCCCTGATCCGCGCCCTGGCCAAGCGCGACGCGGCGGGCGCGCGCAAGGCGGTCCTGCGGCATGTCGAGAATGCCGCCAAGGCCGCCATGGCGACCCTGCCGGCATGCGACGACGCGGCGGATTGACGGTTAGCTGAAGCTGACGACGCCCAATACGTCCTGGAACAGAACCAGGAAAAAGAACACGGCCGCGATGGAGCCGAACAGCAGACGGACGAAATCCTGCTTGCCGTCTTCGTCCCGATAACGGATGCCGTGCAGGGCGATAAACCCCGTCACCGCGAGAAACACGATGTTGACGATGGGCTCCAATTCGGCGGGCAGTCCGAGATCCAAGAACATGGGAAAAAGGTAGCCGCCCGCCCGCCCGGTGGCAAGCGGTCAACCTGCCTTACGGCAGGCGATCACGGCAGAACCGAGCGGCTCGCCTTCAGGACGATCTCGTCCGGCGTCGCGGTGGCCTGCAGGTCCTCTTGCGAGACATAGGGCGGAAACTGGGTCGCCGCCTCGCCGGTCGACATGACGGCGCCCATCACGCCGCTGCCGACCACCAGCACCACGATCCCCGTCGCCACGAGAAACCGGCGCAAGCCGTGAGGCGGCGCCGTAGGGCCGTAATCGTCGTCGTAGCGATGATAATGCGGCGCCGTGTCGGCGACCCGTCCTGCGTCGTTCAGGCGGATGATCTGGCGCGCGTAATGGCGCGCCCAATGGGGCACCGTGTTGTCGATCATGTAATTGTGGAACAGGCGGTCGACCTGGTCTTCCGGCAGGTCCGCGCCGTGCCATTCGCGGTAGGCAAGCTGCAGAAGCTGAAATTCGCCGACCTGGAGGATATTGGCGGCCTGGCCGACTTCGCGCCGGTCCATGTTTTCGACTTCGTCCTTGTCCGGGCGAAGAAGGGTTTCGAAGAATCCGGTCATTTGTTGGGGCGTCTCCTTATAGAAAGAAGTGATCGTCCCCACCCAACGTCTTTATGGTCATAGCTTGTGACCTATTTTCACCCAATGCAATAGGAAGCACCTCACATTTCAGGGAGCGATCGGGTAGGCTCCCCGTCTCGGACGCCTCGCCGTCATATTTTCCTGAACAAGAGCATCGCCATGACCGACCCCGCCCCCGCCTTCGACCTGACCGGCCGCACCGCCCTGGTGACCGGGGCCAGCCGCGGCCTGGGCCTGGAGATCGCCAAGTCGTTGGGCGCCGGGGGGGCAACGGTCTATCTCGGCGGGCGTGACCTGCCCGCGCTGGACGATGCCTGCGATGCGGTCACCCAGGCGGGTGGCCGGGCGCGGCCCCTGCCCTTCGATGCGACGGACGAGGCCCAGACCCTGGCCGCCGTGGAAGATTTGGAAGATGCGCCGGGCGGCGGGCTGGACATTCTGGTCAACGCCGTGGGCGGGCGCATGCGCGGGCCGCAGGACGGCTTCGACGCCGCCGGCCTGCGCGCCCTGATGGAAACCAACCTGATTTCCGCCTTCACCCTGTCCCGCGCGGCGGCGGCGCAGATGCGCGCCAAGGGACATGGCCGGATCGTCCATATCACCTCGATCGCCGGCCATGTGGCGCGGGCGAACGATGCCGCCTATACGGCGTCGAAGGCCGGGCTGACCGGCCTGGTCCGCGCCCTCGCCGCCGAACTGGGCGTGGATGGAATTACGGTCAACTCCGTCGCCCCCGGCTATTTCGTGACCGAGGCCAACCGGCAGATGGCGGAAGACGCCGACACCAACGCCTGGCTGGCGCAACGGACCTCGCTCGGCCGCTGGGGTCAGCCGCCGGAGATCGCGGGCGCGGTGCGGTTCCTGGTGTCTGACGAAGCGTCCTACGTCACCGGTCAAGTGATCGCCGTGGACGGCGGCTTCCTCGCTCGGTTCTAATAAAGACTTCAGCAGGCCGTAAGATTGACCGCCAAGCCTCCCTCGGAGGTTTCCTTGTATTTCGACAGCATGTCCTGGCCGGTCTGGCGCATGGTCTCGATGCAATTGTCGAGCGGCACGAAATGCGTGCCGTCGCCCTTCAACGCCAGACTGGCCGCGTTGATCGCCTTGACCGCGCCCATGGCGTTGCGTTCGATGCAGGGCACCTGAACCAGCCCGCCGACCGGATCGCAGGTCATGCCCAGGTGGTGTTCCATGGCGATCTCGGCGGCGTTTTCGATCTGCGCGTTGGTGCCGCCCAGAACGGCGGCCAGGCCCGCCGCCGCCATGGCGCTGGCCGATCCGACCTCGCCCTGACAGCCGACTTCGGCGCCGGAGATCGAGGCATTGGCCTTGATGATCCCGCCGATCCCGGCGGCGGTCAGCAGGTAGTCGCGGATGCCGTCCATCGACGCATCCGGGCAGAAATCCAAGTAATACCGCCCGACCGCCGGCACGATCCCCGCCGCCCCGTTGGTCGGCGCCGTGACGACGCGCCCACCGCCGGCGTTTTCTTCGTTCACCGCCAGGGCATAGACACTGATCCAATCCATCACCGTATGTTCCAGGCGGAAATTGTTCTGCTTGTCTTTTTGCAGGCCGTCCCAGATCTGCTTGGCTCGGCGCTTGACCTGCAAGCCGCCCGGAAGCTCGCCGCCCTGAGTCACGCCGCGTTCGATGCAGGCGTTCATGGCGGCCCAGATCCGGTCCAGCCCGGCGTCCAGGTCCGCCCGGTCCATGCGGGTTTCTTCGTTGGTCCGCTTCATCGCCGCGATGCCCAGGCCGGACGCTCCACCCATTTCCAGCATCTCCGCCGCCGTGGCGAAAGGATAGGGCACCTTATCCGGTTCTTCCGATCCGGCGATGTCGGCCGTTTCCTCGGCGGCCGCGAATTCGTCGTCCGTCGCGATGAAGCCGCCGCCGATGGAATAATAGGCCCGTTCCTTGTCTGGCGGGCGAGAGGGATCGCCTTCGCCCATCCAGGCCGCCATGACCATGCCATTGGCGTGCTGGGGCAGGGCCGGGCCGTAGTCGAAGACGATATCGGCTTCGGGCTCGAAGGCGATCTCCGGCCCGCCGCCCAGCTTCAGCCGGTGGCTTTTGGTCACGGCCGCGATCAGGTCCGGCACGGCATCGGGATCGACGCCGTCGGGCGTCTCGCCCAACAGGCCCAGGATCACCGCCTGGTCCGTGGCATGCCCCTTGCCGGTGAAGGCGAGCGAGCCATACAGCGTCGCCCGCATGCGCGTGACCTGCATCAACGTGCCCTGGCGTTCCATACGCCGCACGAACCGATTGGCCGCCAGCATGGGGCCGACCGTATGGCTCGACGACGGGCCGATGCCGATCTTGAAAATGTCGAAGACGCTCAGGAACATTCACTTTCCCCAATGATCGGCCCTACGAAGCCGGCCGCATGCCCGGATTGCGGCCCTCGGCAAGCGCCGCCGCCGCGACGGCGCGGATCGTTTCCGCGACCAGATCGCGGGCCGGTGTCGAAGGTACGGCATGGGGTGTACAAAGCGCCACCGTCCGTTTCAGCTTGGCATCGGTAAATGCGGCAACGGTCAGCAGGCCCGCCTCGGCCTCTTCCGCGACGGCGGGCCAGGACAGGATGGTGTAGCCCATGCCCCGCTGCACGGCTTTCTTCAGGGTGACCAGGGAATCCGCCTGGACCGACAGGTTGGCCGTGACGCCGCGGTCGGCCAGGGCGCGGTCCAGGACGATGCGCGCACTGTTCGCCTTGCCCGGGACCATCATCGGCAGGCCCGCGACCGTGTCCAACGGCACCGCGTCCCCCAACCCCGCGCCCGGCGGGCCGATCAGCAGCAGATCTTCTTCCCATAAGGAAATCGCGTCCATGCCCGGCGGCGCCGTTTCCTGGTACAGCACGGCGATATCCAGCTGCCCCCGCCCGGTCATGTCCGTCAGGTTGGCGCTGTAGCCTTCGACGATCTGCAGATCGATCTGCGGATGAGCGGAGGTCAGCCGTTCGATCAGCGGCAGACAAAGGATCGCCGCCGCCCCGTTGGGGAACCCCACGGAAACCGTCCCCGCCAGGCTTTCCTCGGCGGTGCGGACCAGGGCGCGGGCTTCCTCGACCTGGCGCAGGATCACGCGGGCCTGACGATAGAACTGACGCCCCGCCGCCGTCGGGGTCACGCCCTGGCGCGAGCGGTGCAGCAGGGTCGCCTTCACGTCCTGTTCGATGATCGCCAGTTGCTGGCTCAGCGCCGGTTGCGCCAGGCCCAGGTCCTGGGCGGCGCGGGAGATGCTGCCGGCATCGACGATGCGCACGAAATATTCCAGTCGCCGGGTTTCCACGTCCCCTCAATCCCTCTTCCATAAGCAAATCCTATATTTCCATCCCGAGAGACTGTTTTCCAGGATTTCCGGCGGCTGATAGCAGGAAGGGAACGGGCGCGGTCAACGTCGCCCGGCGCACCACCCGTTCCGGAGGACATCATGCCCCAAGGCCCCCGCCGCACGTTCCTTTTGCTGCCCGGCCACGAGCCGCGCAAGACCGCCAAGGCCGCGACCCTGGCCGTCGACGCCGCGATCTTCGACATCGAAGACGGCGTGCCGCCGACCCACAAGCAAGCCGCCCGCGACGGCATCCGCGAGGCCCTTGCGGCCGTCGATTATGGCGGGCGCGAACGCATGGTGCGGATCAACGGCATCGACACGGATTTGTGGAAGGACGACCTGGCCGCGTTGGATGGGCTGCCGGTGGAGGGGCTCTACATCCCCAAGGTCGAAAGCGCGGAACAGATCGCCGAGTTGATGGATCATTTGGCAGGAACCGCCAAGGGCCTTTCCGGGGCGGCGATCTACGCCACCATCGAAACGGCGCTGGGCCTGACCAAGGTCGAGGAGATCGCGGCGGCACAGGGCCTCGCGGGGCTGTTCTTCGGCTCGGGTGATTACAAGCTGTCGACCGGGATCGAGATTTCCTGGGAAACGCTGCTTTATCCCCGCTCGCGGATCGCCGTGGCGGCGGCGGCCAACGGTCTGCAATCGGTCGACGTCGCCTATTTCAAAGACGTGAAGGACGCCGACCTCGCCCGCCAGGACGCCAAGGACGCCCGCGCGCTGGGCTTCACCGGCAAGGTCGTGTTCCATCCCAATCAGATCGATCCGGTGAACGACGTCTTCACCCCCTCGGCCGATGAAATCGCCCATGCACAGAAGATCCTGGATGCCTACGAAGCCTCCCAAGGGACGGGACAGGGCGTGTTCATGGTCGACGGTGATTTCGTCGCCGTCGATATCGCCCTGATGGCGGAACAGGTTCTTGCCCGCGCCGGCCAGATGACCGGCGGCGCGACCGGAGGCCGCGATGATGACTGACACCGGAAAGGCCAATCCCCGGGCGGGCATGCCGCTTTCGAACGTGCGGGTGCTCGACATCGCGACCATGGGGGCCGGTCCGCTGGCCGCGACCTTCCTCGCCGATTTCGGGGCCGACGTGATCAAGGTCGAACACCCGGAAAACGGCGACCACATCCGGGCCTTCGGCATGAAGAAGGACGGCATCTCCCTTTATTGGAAGACGATCAGCCGCAACAAGCGGGCGGTCACCCTGAACCTGAAAAGCGCCGAGGGGCAGGAGGTCCTGAAGGAACTGGTCAAGACCGCCGACGTGGTGGTCGAGAATTTCCGCCCCGGCACCCTGGAGAAATGGAACATCGGCTACGACGCGTTGGCCAAGGTTAATCCGGGGCTGGTCATGCTGCGGACGACGGGGTTCGGGCAGAACGGGCCCTATTCGTCGCTCCCCGGCTTCGGCACCCTGGCCGAAGCGATGAGCGGCTTTGCCTCGATCACCGGCACGCCGGACACCCCGCCCCTGTTGCCGCAACTGGCGCTGGCCGACGGCGTCTGCGGCGCCTTCGGGGCCTACGGCGTGATGGTCGCCCTGCATGCCCGCGACGCCGATCCGGAAGGCCGCGGCCAGGTCGTGGATGCCAGCATCTGCGAGAGCATGTCGCGGCTGCTGGAAAGCGTCTATCTGGAATACGATCAGTTGGGCGCGGTGCGCCAACGCCATGGCAACCGCCTGCCCGACGCCGCCCCCAGGGGGGCGTATGAAAGTGCGGAGCCCGGCAAGTACGTCGCCCTTTCCGGCAGCGCCCAGCCCGTCGCCATGCGCCTGCTGGAGGTCATCGGCGGGCCGGAGCTGGCAGGCGATCCGCGCTTCGCGACCAACGCCGACCGGGTCGCCAATATCGAAGACCTGGACAATCTGATCGCCGATTGGATGAAGCGGCATCCCCGCGACGAAGCCATCGAGATTCTGCGCGCCAACCATGTCGCCGCCGGGCCAGTCTACGACGTCGCCGATCTGTTCGCCGACCCGCACTACAAGGCGCGCCAGGCCCTGGTTTCCGTCCCCGATCCGGACCTGGGCAACCTGACGGTGCACAACGTCATGCCGCGCCTGTCCCGGACCGACGGCAAGGTGCTGTTCACCGGGCGCGACAAGGGGGCCGACAATGCCGAAGTCTTCGGCGATGAAATGGGATTGGATGCCGGGCGCCTGGACGCGCTCCGTAAATCGGGCGCGATTTAACCGAGCGGCACTCAGAAAATAGCGGAGATCGAGATCGATCCGAACTGGCTCGGCACCCGCTGGCCCTGGAATTCGCGGGTCCGGTAGATCTGGGTGAAGGAGATGCGCGTCACACCCAGGGTGAATTCGACGCCGCCCTGGATATCCAGAACGAAGTTGTTCTTTTCCACGCTGCGGCTGTCGCCGAAGGTATTGCCGTCGAGAAAGATGTTGCGCCCGACGGCCCGGCCCTCGATCGCGGCGAACAGGTTCCAGCCGAACTCGTTCCGCTTGCGCACGATGGCGGCGGCGGGAAGCGACGGGCGGATGAACGGCGGGCCGTAGGTCAAATCCAGGTTTTGCCCCAGCCGGACCGAGGCGCCGACGGTGCCCTGGGTCAAAACGTTGCCGACCGCCGCCCCCACGGAGGGCGAAACGTCCAGTTCCAGGAAGTTCCCGGCACCGATCAATTCGAACCGGCGGCGCGCCTGATAGGACAGAACGATGCCCGGCTCGTTATGCAATTGCTTGCCCCAGCCGCGCGGCAGGCCGACACCGATCAAAGAATGCCAGCGCCGCTGGGTATAGCCGCCGAGCGACGCCGGGCCGACCATGCCCACGTCCAGCGAGACGTTGCGCAGCACATTGGTCTCGGGCTTTTCGACGATGGCCCCGACCGTCGCGAACAACCAGCCCGCATAGGGCCGGTCCGTCGGGTCGGGGTCGCTTACGGTTGTGTCCTCGGGCGTGAACATCTGCTGGCCCAGGGCGACCACGTAGGTCGATTCCCCGTCCATGTCGACGCCGGGCACCATGCCCATCAATTCCTTGAACCAGACCGGCTCCCATTCGTCTTTGGGCACGAAGGTCAGCTGAATGCCCTGGGTGTAGTACTGGTCGGTGCCGCCGCCGAACAGATCGTTTTCGACCTGCAGGACGAAGGTCCCGGGGCGCTTGTCGGCGTAATCTTCGACCGGTGTGTTCTGGGCCGTCTCCGTTTCGTCGGACCGGGCGTCGGACAGGGGCGCAAAGGCGAACGCCGCCGCGACGGCGACGGCGAGAAACCGAGACCCTGATCCTGTTCGAAACGTCATGGCCATAAGATTAGCAGAGGCTTCATGGCAAACCGAAGGCGGATTGTTAAAAATTCCGATGGCGGCTCCCGCGGCGTTTCCCTGAACCGGGCGGCGGGCTAGGATGCGCCATGGTCGAGATTTACGTCGATGCCGACGCCTGCCCCGTGAAGGACGAAGTCATGCGGGTCGCCGGGCGCCACGGCCTGAAAACCCGCATGGTCACCGACGGCGGCCTGCGCCCGCCCCGCGACCCGATGGTCGAGGTGATCATCGTCGCCCAAGGTGCGGACGCCGCCGACGACTGGATCGCCGAACACATCACGGGTGCGGACGTCTGCGTGACCAACGATATTCCGCTGGCCGCCCGATGCCTGGAAAAGGGCGCGGCGGCGATCCGCCCCAACGGCGAGGAATATACCGAAGACGGCATCGGCATGGCCCTGGCGGGCCGCGAATTGATGCAGGGGTTGCGTGAAACCGGCGAGATCACCGGCGGCCCGCGCCCGTTTTCCAAGGCCGACCGTTCGCGCTTTCTGGACCGGATGGAAACGGTGGTTCAGGCGGCCAAACGGCGCGCCTGAACCACAGTCCATTGCTTCTTTAGTGCGCGGAGCCAGCCGGCGCCGGCAGGCCGTCGATCATGGCGACCAGGCAAGCCGCCTTGCCGCTGTCGTCGGCGCGTTTGAGGGCGGCATCCAATTCCTTCGGATCGGTCACGTATTCGCCGTGACAACCAAACCCGGCGGCGGCCAGGTCGTAGCGGGTTTCATCCAACTCGCATTCATACGTGCGCTGGGCGCCGTACTCACGCAGCTGGATCTGGTATTCCGCGTTCCACCGGGCGTCATGGGCGATGACGGCGGTGAAGTCGGCGCCGTATCGGTTGGCCGTTTCGAATTCGGCGAAGTGGAAGCCCGCCGTGCCGTCGCCCATGACCACAACGACCGTGGCGTCGGGCCGCGCGACCTTGACCGCCACCGCATAGCAGAGACAGCCGCCGATCGACCCACCCGGGCCGTTGATGATGCGCGTCGGCACGTTGATCCCGGCCTGGGCCCATTGCCCGCTCTCGCCGCCGTCGATGATCGCGATGGGATCGTCGGCGCCTTCCAGGAACCGGTTGATGGAATCGGCCAGGACGCTCGGATGGATCGGCGTCTGCCCCGGATCGGCGGCCCGGGCGCGCTTGGCCGCCGCCGCCGCGACCTCTTCCCGCCAATCGGTGCGGGCGTTGCCGCCGGGCCCCTTGGCGGTCAGGGCGGCCAATGCCGCCGGCGCGTCGGCCCGATGGGACAGCGCGACGCGGTCGCCCATGGCCCGTCCGGCGCGGTCCAGAATGGCCTGGTCCGGGTCGATCATCATGAACTTGCAATCGGCCGGGAAGGATTTGCCGAAGCCGGTGGTGAAATCCATGTTCTTACCCAGGCTAACCACGAGGTCGGCCTTCGGCAGGACCTCGGCGATATCGCCCAAGGACGGATCCTTCAGGCCGCGCGGGCTTTCCATGGGAACGACCGGCGCGTCCAGGGCATCGGCCAACTTGGCCAGGCCGCCCTGGGCGCGCGTCGGGTTGAGGCGCGGACCGGTCAGAATGACCGGGCGCTGGGCCGCCGCGACGGCGTCCAGAACCGACGCGACGGCATCCGCCGAAGGATCGGCGACGTCGGGCGCGAGATCGGCCGCACTCGGCACCGGCGCATTGTCGGTGTCGCCTTCCAACGCATCAAAGGCGAGCGCCAGGTGAACCGGTCCGGGGCGCCCGGACAAGGCCGTGCGGATTGCTTCGGCGGCGACGGGGCCCATTTCCGCCGGCGTCTTCGGCCGCGCCGAGAACTTGGTCAGCGGGCCGGAAACGGCGACCTGGTCCAATTCCTGAAAGGCCCCCATGCCGTCCTGACCGACGGGGGAATCGCCGCTCATCAGGAGGATCGGGGTTTCCGACATACCGGACATGTACAACGGCCCGACGCCGCTGGCGAAACCGGGGGCGGCGGTAATCAGGGCGACGCCCAACTTGCCGGTCAATTGCGCATAGGCTTCGGCCATATAGGTGGCGGCCCCTTCGTGGCGCACGTGGATTAGCCGAATTCCGGCGTCAAGGCAGGCGTCGAACACCGGCATGATCTGGTTGCCCGACAGGGTGAAAATGACCTCGACCCCCGCCTGATGCAGGGTTTTCACTAACAGGTCTGCGCCTCGCATGTATTCAAGTCCTTCTGGTCAGTTGTCGTCTTGCGGCATCGCCGCCGTTAAATCGCACCCCGCTCACCACGTTGCGAGCCGGATGCCTTCTTTCTCTTGTTCGATGCGGATCAGTTCGTTCAGCTTGATGATCCGCCCGCCGCCGCGAATGCCGGCCTTGATCCCCACCGTACCCCAGGCGACGCCCAGATGCGCGATGGAACAATCCACGGTCTCGCCCGACCGGTTGGAAATGATCGGCCGGATGCCGTTGGCCCGCGCCAAGTCCGCCGTGCGGCGCGCCCCGGTCAGGGTGCCGACCTGGTTCGGTTTGACGATCATCAGCCGCGCCGCGTTCTTGCCGATGCCGACCTGGGTGCGCGGCACGTTGCTGGCGAAGACGTCGTCGGCGGAAATCAAGCAGCGCGCGGGGGCAGCCGCGTTCAATTCGGCGAAAGCATCGTAATCGTTCGAGTCGAAGGCGTCTTCGACATAAGCCATGTCGAACCGGTCGATCAGGCCGAGCACGAAATCGAGCTGTTCCGCGCGGCTTCGCGTCACGCCTTCGCGATCGTAGACATAGGCGCCCTTGTCCTTATCGTAGAGGCGGTCGGCGGCGAGATCCGTGCCGATGCGGATTTCCACGCCGGTGCGGTCCTCGATGGTTTTCTTGGCTTGTTCGACGACCTCGAAGGCTTCGAAATCGGTCAGATCGGCGGCCCAGGCGTCTTCGTCGTCCATGCCGCCGGCGAAGCCCCGGCCCTTGCGCTCGAGAATACGTCCGGCCTCGGCATGGACGGCGAGATTGACCTCAATCGCCTGCCGCACGGTCGTCGCACCCACGGGTACGACCAGGTGTTCCTGCATGTCCGGCGCCGGGCCCAGGCTATGCGCCCCACCGCCGACCACGTTGCCCAGCGGCACCGGCAGGGTCCATCCGTCGACGGCGTGCAGATGTTCGTATAGCGGCTTGCCCAGGGCCTGAGCGGCGGCATTGGCGGCGGCCAGCGACAGGGTGGTCGAGGTATTGCCGCCGATGCGCTCGAAATTGGCGGTGCCGTCGATGTCGATCAGGCGGTCGTCGACGGCTTCCTGATCGGCGGCGTCCATGCCGATCAGGGCGGGAATCAGTTCGTCGTCGAGCAGTTTGCGGGTCGCCTCGATCCCCGCCGGGGCATAGGCCGGGGCCTCGAATTCGCCGCGGCTGCCGGGTGCGCCGAAGGGGGCGGCCATGCGCGAGAAGCCGGCCTCCAACTGCATATCGATTTCCAGGGTTTCGACACCGCGGCTGTCGAAGACGGTGCGGTGACGGATGGCCGTGATGGCGCTTGCGGAATTGGGCATGGTCGATCCTCCACTGACGGTTTTTTGTCTTTTATTTTAATTTATTGGCCATGCCCCCCGACTGGCCCTGTCAATGAACAGGACCGATCCCCCGGCGTCAAGCAAGCAAAGGCGGCAGGCCCACCGGTCGGCGGCAATTGGCCCTGGGAGAACGGCGTTCTCCTTGCCAAGATCATGGGAACGAAAAGAATTTCCCCGCTATGATGGGGGATAAACATCAAAGGAACAGGCAGGCATGAACAACGACTTGGGCCCCCGGCTTTTCACCTACGCGGTCATCACCGACACTCACCTGAACCAAGGCGAGGAGGAATGCAATTCGCCGTTTGAGGCCAACAAGAAGGCCAATGGGCGGATGCGCCACGTGATCCGCGATTTGAACACGCGCGAGGTCGATTTCGTGCTGCACCTGGGCGACCTGTTGCACCCCGTGCCCGCCATTCCGCATCTCTACGAACAGGCCGCGCAGAACTTCAAGGACCAGGTCAAGGACCTGCGCCATAAGCTCTATGTCATTCCCGGCAACCACGATGTCGGCGACAAGCCCGTGGATTGGTGCCCGGCGGGCATGGTGCGCGACGATTTCCTGGCCCTTTGGGATCAGCATTTCGGCCCTCATTACCAAGCCTTCGACCATGACGGCGTCCGTTTCATCCTGATCGACGCCCAGATCATCAATTCGGGATTGGCGGCCGAGACCGAACAGAAGGAATGGCTGGAATCCCAATTGGCCGATGCCGAGGCGAAGGGCCTGCGCGTCTTCCTGAACACCCATTACCCGCCCTACCTGACCTTCCGCGACGAGGACGAGCATTACGACAACATGGGCGAGCCGGGCCGCACCTGGCTGCTGGACCTATTGGAGAAGCACAAAGTCGAAGCCATGTTCGCGGGCCACGTCCATAACTTCTGGTATCACCGCCACGGGCCGACGCAATGCTGGCTGCTGCCGTCCACGGCCTTCGTGCGCCAGGATTATTCGGAAATGTATCGCGCGGCGCCGCCGGCCGAGTTCGAGTACGGCCGCAACGATTGGAACAAGCTGGGCTACTTCGTCGTCCACGTGCACGAAAACGGCCACCTGTGCGAAGTCGTCCGCACCTACGGCCGGGTGGCGGAGCCGGGATCGCCGGTCGCCAACACGCCGGACACGATCCCGCCCGTCCACCCGAAGGAAAGCCCGGTCACCCGGTTCGGCTTCGACATGCGTCAGAATTGGCTGGAGGTCATCGAAATCCCGCCGTCGGGCGGCCTGGACGAATTCGACCGCAAACGGACGCGCAACGACTATGCCCTGATGGCCCTGATGGAAATGGGGATCCGGCGCCTGCGCATTCCGGGGCGCGACCTTCTCGACCCCGCGCATCGCGCGCGGCTGGACGAATTGTCGGGCCTCGGCTTTCTGTTCGCCCTGTTCTCCTTCGATGTGCCGGACGATGAAATGATCGCCGCCGTGAAGGGGGCCAAGGGCCTGATCGATTCCTGGGAAATCGCCCAGAACCTGGCCGACCTGCCCGCCGTGGTGGCCGCCGCGAAACCGGCGGCGGAGGCCGCGGGCGCGGCGCTTTATATTTCCAAGCTGCGGTCCAAGGACGAAATGTTGAAGGGCGGCGAGAAGTACTATCACATGATCAACCACGGCTTTACGCCGGACGAAGGCGACCAGATCGCCCAGGCCGCCGCCATCGACGGGATCACGGGACTGGTCTTCCGCGTCGCCGGAGAAACCCCGCCGGGCGAGGCCGCCGCCGGGGCCCTGGCCGCCGTCAAGGATCATGGGCTGAAGGCGTCGCTGCACATCCGCATGTCGATCGGCAGCCCAGGCGCCGGTCAGGCGGACGACGACTGGGTCGCCGCCCGCGCCGCCCAGGCCCTGGCCACGGCGCAATCCGCCGAAGGCCTGCATGTCTTCTGCGATACCTTCTCCGATGTCGATCGCGGATACTTCCCGCGCCAGGGCGTGGTTGACCGGCTCTATAACCCGCGCCGGGGCTTCCATGTCCTGCGCCACCTGACCGGCGCCTTGATGCAGGCCGGTGACGCCGGTTGGGCCCTGGCCGCCGGCGACGGCGGTGCGGTCGCGGGCGAGGCGTCGGGCGACGGTACGATCATCGACCTGACGACCGGCGAACGGCGGGCGGGCGGGCGCGACGCCCTCAACGCCGCCGACGGCCCGGCCATCTGGATCGCCGGAGCCTGATCATGGCCAGCCTTCCGCTCGACGGCGTGCGTGTGCTGGATGCCAGCCACGTCCTCGCCGGTCCCTACGCCACCTATCAACTCTGCCTGATGGGGGCGCAGGCGACCCGGATCGAACGCATCGGCGGTGACGATTTCGTGCGCCGCCACGGCGGGTCGGACGACCTGCGGGCCGCCGGGATGGGCGGATCGTTCTCGGCCCAGAACGCCGGCAAGGCCTGCATCCTGATGGACCTGAAGGCACCGGGCGCACGCGGGGCGTTCCTACGTCTCGCCGCACAATCGGACGTGGTGATGGAGAACTACCGCCCCGGTGCGATGGACCGCCTTGGCTGCGGTTACGAGGACGTGCGGGCGGTGAAGCCCGACGTCATTTATTGCTCGCTGACCGGCTACGGGCCCGAGGGGCCGCTTTCGGGCGCCCCCGCCTACGATCATATCGTCCAGGGCATGTCGGGCCTGATGAGCATGACCGGCACGCCCGAACAGGGACCGCAGCGCGTCGGCCTGCCGATCACCGATTACATCGCCGGGCTGACCGGGGCGCTGGCCATTTCCGGCGCCCTGCATCAGTTGCGTCAGACCGGCCAAGGCCAGCACCTGATCGTGCCCATGCTGTCGTCGGTGTTGTCGATGATGGGTGTCTTCGCCATCGACCAGCAGACGGCGGGCCGCGAACGGGGCCTGCAGGGCAACATGCCGTTTTCCGGCAGCCCCTTTGCCGGGCGGTTCGATACCGCCGACGGCTACATCGTCGTCACCGCCAATACGGCGGCGCAAGCCGCCCGCATGGTCGCCGCCCTGGGCCTGGACGATTTGGCCGAGATGGCGGGCGACACCGCGCCCGATGCCTTGAACGACGATCAGAAAGCGCAAGTCGCGGCGGCACTGGACCGCGTGTTCCGCACCAAGGCCGCGACGGCGTGGGAAGAGATTTTGGCGACCGCCAACGTGCCCGCAGGCAAGGTTCGGAACCTGGGGGAAATCCTCGCCCATCCGCAGACCCTGGCGACGGGATGTCTGGACGACCTGCCCCTGCCGGGGCTGGACAGTCCGGTGAAGATCCCGGGCCTTGGCTTTACCTCGAACGCCTGGGACCGACGCCCCCTGCCCCAGCCGGAAAACCCCGGCGACAGCACCCGCCGTGTTTTGACCGAGGCCGGGTTCGACGCGGACGAGATCGAGGCCCTGGCCCGCGCCGGGGCGATCGCGGGGGCGGACCTGCCGCCCCGCGATTAGAAGCCACGGCGCCGAAGCGGCCTAACCGTTATTGATGTCGCGTTTGGTGCGCAACAGGCGCATCAGGCCTTCGTCGCGCCAGGCACCGCGTTCTTCCCATTTGTCCAACGGCAGGATCGCGCGCCGCGCGGCGACGACCTTTTCCACCAAGTCGGGCGTCCAGGGATCGTGCTGTCCCCGCTCCGCGCCCTGGCGTTCGTAGGACGGGCCCATACGTTCCGCGTGCCCGGCGATGCCGCCCCGTGTGCCCAGATCGACGCTTTCGAACGGGCCGATCAGGGACCAGCGGAAACCCAGGCCGTCGCGCACGATGCGGTCGATGTCCTCGACCGAGGTCACGCCGTCTCGGACCAGGCAATAGGCCTCGCGCAGCAGCGCCCCCTGTAGGCGGTTGAGGACGAAGCCCTCGACCTCCTTGTTGACGTAGACCGGGGCCATGCCGGCGCGGGCCATCAGGCCGGCGCCGATCTCGACCGCTTCCGGCGAGGTAAAGGGCGCCGGCACGACCTCGACCACGCGGATCAGGAACGGCGGGTTGCCCGGATGCAGAACCAGGCAGCGTTCGCGGCCCTTCACATGATCGAAGATGCGCGACGGTTCGATGAACGATGTCGAACTGGCGATGGCGCAATTCTCCGGCGCCAGTTCGGCGACCTGGGCCAGCAGATCGCGCTTCAGGTCGACAAACTCGGGCACGTTTTCCTGGATCAGGCTGGCGCCGTCCAAGGCTTCGCCCAGATCGGTCACCGGCTCGATCAGGGCCATGGCGTCCTCGACCCCGCCGTCCTGCGGGATCAGGCCGTGACGGGCCAGATCGCCCAGCCGCGCGCGGGCCTTGTCCAAGGTCGTCTCCAAGGCACCCGGCTGGCTGTCGTATAGCTTCACCCGCATGCCGCCGGTGGAAAACACCACGGCCCAGGCCATGCCGATGGTCCCGGCGCCGACCAGGGAAATGATGGGGTCGTCAGGCAATTGGACGGTTGTCGTCATTCTTGGGTTCCTCTTTTTCTTTGTTTTTCAGTTCGCGCGATCAGACGTAACACGGGCCGTCGATCAGGGGATGGGCGGCGATGAAGTCTTCGTCCACGTCGATCCCGATGCCGGGGCCTTCCAGGGGCGCGACCCGGCCCTCGGCGTTCAGCTCATAAGGCTTGCCGCCCAGGTGATCGCGGAACGGGTTGTGATGGGCGACGTCGCCTTCGAAATATCCCGGGTTGTCGACCGCCGCCAGAACGTGGATGCAGGCGGCCATGTTGATGCCGGTCAGCAGAGTGTGCGGATTGACCGTCACCTTCCAGGCCGAACACATGGCGGCGATGCGCATGATTTCCGTCACGCCGCCGGTCTTGGAGACGTCGGGTTGGGCGAAGCGCACGGCGTTGTCTTCCAACAGGCGGGTAAACTCGAACCGGGTGAAATGATTCTCGCCTGCGGCCAGGGGCACGCGGGCGAAACCGGCGGCGATTTTGTAATCGCGGTAGTCCTGGGCCGGGAACGGTTCTTCCAGCCAGCCGACGCCGCATTCCTCGAACGCGGGCATGACGCGGCGCGCGTCGTCCAGGCTGTATCCCGTGTTGGCGTCGGTCAGGATTTCGATCTCGTCGCCCAGCGCCTTGCGCACGGCGCGCACCCGGGCGATGTCGTTGGCGGGCGTGTCACCGACCCGCAGCTTGACCGCGCGGTAGCCCTGATCGACGTATTGCTGCGCTTCCTCGGCCAAGGACGACGGTTCCTGATATCCCAGCGAAATACCGCCGGCATAGGCCTTGGCCGCGCGCGGCCCGCCGCCCAGCAGTCGATAGAGCGGCAGGTTCAATGCTTTGCCGCGAATATCCCAAAGCGCCATGTCCAAACCGCTGAGCGCCATCACGGCGGCGTAGCCCATGCCGTGGCTGGACAGCTGCATGCGATAGATCTTCTGCCACACGCCGACGGTATCCAGCGCGTCCATGCCGAGCGCCAATTCGGAAATGGTGCTGTCGATCAGGCGGGCGACGGCGCCGGGGGCCCGGCCGTGATGGGCCTCGCCCCAGCCGACGATGCCTTCGTCGGTTTCGACACGGACCAGGACGGCATCGCGTTTCACGGCGCGGCCGATACCCAGCGTCACGTTCTGTCCTTCCGGCACGCGGAAGGACAGCGGCACGGCCTGAATACGGGTGATCTTCATGGAATGGATGCTCCTCGGTCTTACCGGCTTACCCGGTCGTTGCGTCCCGGTATTCCGGGTTGACGAGATTGTCGGGCGCTTCGCCGCGCAGGATGCGCAGCAGATCTTCCGCCGCCCGCATGCCCATGGCGCGGGTGCTGGTCGCTGTGATCCCGGCGACGTGCGGCGTCAGAAGAATGTTCGGACAATCCAACAGCGGATGATCCGGTGCCAGGGGATGATGGTCGTAGACGTCCGTCGCCGCACCCGCGATGACGCCGTCCTTGAGCGCCGCGATCAGGTCGTCCGTGACCACCACGGCGCCGCGCGAGACGTTGACCAGTACGGCGGTCGGCTGCATCAGGGCAAGGCGCCGGGCATCGACCAGGCCCAACGTATCGTCGGTCAGAGGGCAGCAGAGAATGACCGCGTCGGCACGGCGGAACAGATCGTCGAGCGGCGTTTCCTCGACACCCTCCGGCATGCGCCCGGGCCGCCGCGAAGCGCCCAGGACGGTCATCCCGAAGCCTTGCCCCGCAATCGTGGCGACCGCGCGGCCGATGCTGCCGACGCCGACGATGCCGATGGTCGCCCCGCCCATTTCGACGAAGCCGGGAGCCGGGGCGCGGGCCGCCTCCCATCCGTCGGCGCGCAGATCGCGGTCCATATGGACGATCGGCCGGCGCAGATGCTGAACGGCAGCGATGCAATATTCGGCGACGGTCCGGGCATTGATCCCCGGCAGGTTCGCCACCGGAATGCCCCGCGCCGTCGCCGCCGCGACGGGAATGAAATCGAGCCCGACACCATGGCGAACCATGCCGCGCAAGGCGGGCGCGTGATCGCAGATATCGTCGGGCAACTTGTTGCGCACCAGGATGCCGTCCACGTCGCCGACGAGTGCGTTCAGCGTCGCGCCGGACGTATCGGGGGCGATAACCGTTTCGGCGTGCCGATCCAACAACGCCTGAGCGTCGGGATGCACGGGGCTGGTCAGCAGGATCTTAGGGCGCTCGGCCATGGCGGTTGGGTGTCCTCCGGCGCCGGGCGATTAAGGCCGCCCGGTCGTTCCACGACCTTTCTAGCCCGGCTTTCGCCGCCTGGGGAAGCCGGGAAATGCAGAGAATCTGCCGCGTCCCGCTATGCGGCTCACTTTTGGACCGGGCGGTTGCGCGCCGTCAGGAGTCCGCGAGGTCTTCCAAAGCGTCGGATTGGCGGATGACGATCATGCGACCGCGGATCAGAATGATCTCGTCTTTCTGCCAACGGTCCAGGGTCGTCGTGACCCATTGCCGGGTCGATCCGACGATGTCCGCCAACTGGTCATGGGTGACCCGCCGGTCGATCAAAACGCCGTCGTCGTCGGGGGCGCCATGGACCTCGCCCATGATCTTGAGCAACTGCGCCAGGCGCTGGCTGACCGAACGGGTGCCCAGCATCTGAACCAGTTGGGAATAGCATTTGCCCTTGGCGACCAGGCCGTCGATCAGGCACAGCGCGAAGATCGGCATGCGTTCGATCAGGTCGCGGACGACCGTGCCCGACAGCGCCATGACCCGGGAATCCTCCATCGCCTCGCCGGACCACAGGTGGGTCCCACCGAAGACCTCGGGCCCGCCGATGAAATGGCCGGGCGTCCAATAGGCCAGGGTCAATTCACGGCCCGACGGCCCGGTGCAGAAGGTTCGCACGCGTCCGCTTTCGATCAGGAAGATGCCTTCGTGGGGGTCGCCCTGGTGAAAGATACCTTCGCCGCGCGACGCCTTGATGGTGGACCCGCGTGATCGGATGAAGGTGACCTCTTCCATGCTGAGACGGTCGAGGAAGGTCGCTCCTTCGTTCAAATCCGCCATGCTTTCCGACAGGAACAGCGCGGAAAGAGGTTCGTCCGTCGTCATATCCGCGTTTCCTGCCGTCCTGTCCGCGACCAGCCGCAAATTGGCCCGCAAATCCTTCATGGGCCGATCCTATTTCCGTTCCTGGGCGGCGATATAGCCGCCGACGGCCCGGATATCCGCGTCCGTCAACTTCGCCGCGACGGCGGACATGGCGCCCTTCGGATCGTTGGCCCGCGCCCCCGACCGGAAGTCCGTCACCTGCTTTATAACATAGTCCGCGTGCTGTGCCTCCAACCGGGCCGCCCCGGACGACGCGACCTTGTCCCTGCCGTGACAGGAAATACAGGCGGGCAGGTCCCGTGCCGGATCGCCCTTCAGGAACAGGGCCGCGCCCAATTCGGCCTCGGCGGGCGGCGGCATGTCGGCGGGCGGCGGCGGCGGCAGGCCGCCGAAATACTTGGCCACGATGGGAATGTCTTTCTCGGCGATCAGCCCGGCCATGGCCTGCATCTGTTCGCCGTCGTTGGTCCGGCGGCCGTCGCGGAAGTCATGAATCTGTTTTTCGATATAGGCCGGCACCTGGGCGGCCAGCTTGGGAAACTTGGCCATGCGCGAGACGCCGTCCAGCGAGTGACACAGCGCGCAATTCTCCCAGGGCTGCAGACCGCTTTCGTCGATCATTCCGGCGCGTGCGGGCATCGCCGCGACCAGGATCGCCAAGGCGACCAGGGCCGCCCAAGCGGCCCAGGCGATCCAGGTCGCTTGCGGCAGGACGATGTGTCGGGGGGATTGCTCGGTCAAGGCGGTGCGGTCACATGCCTTTGTGGCCATGACCCATGGCGCCGTGGTCCATGGGGGCCGGGGCGTCCGCGCGCTTCATCACCTTGGCCGCGACCTCAAGCGTCGATCCGTCGTCCAGGGTGAAAGCCAGGTCCACGGTACCGCCTTCGGCCTGCGGGCCTTTGGGGCCCATCAGCATGATATGCAGGCCGTGAGGCTCGAACGCCACCTTGCCGCCCGCCGGGATATCGACCTGGGCCAGATGCTGCATCATGGCGACGCCGTTCTTCATGGAACTGAGGTGAAGCATGGCGTGTTTGTACTGCGGGCTGGAAACGGCCGTGACGGCGCGGGCCTCGGTCCCATGGTTCATCAGGACCAGATAGGCCGCATGGGCCTTCAACCCCGGAGGGGCGAGCGGCACCCAGGCATCCATCGCCATGACGGCACTTTTGGCTTCGGCGATTTCGGTTTTATACGCGGCATGCGCTTCGCAGGCCTGGGCAGGGGCCAACGGCACCGCGGCAAGAACGGCCAGCGCAGCACCGGCAAGACAGCCCAGACGGGAATTGGCCAGACAGGAATTGGCCAGACGGGAATTGGCCAAGCGGGAATTGGAAACGGAGCGGGTCATTCAGTTGGTCCTTTGTTCCCGGGCGAAGAGGATGCGTTTTTGCGCGATGTATTCGGCGACCTCGCCCGCCGGCAGCGGCGGCGACAGTTTGGCGTGAATACGGGCGTCCGGGCCGACGACGATCACGCTGGCGCTATGCTGGACCTCGTACTCGCCGTCCTTGTCGGGCTTGCCCAGGCGGTAGAACCCGTCAATCCCTTCGACGAATTTCTTGAGTTCCTCATGACTGCCGGTGACG
Source organism: Rhodospirillaceae bacterium (assembly GCA_002696205.1). GTDB lineage: Bacteria > Pseudomonadota > Alphaproteobacteria > Rhodospirillales > Casp-alpha2 > UBA1479. Next base: position 75,722 of record NZRL01000132.1, read on the forward strand.
CCCAGGTAATCGTCGTTGAAATGGCGGACGTATTCGCCCAACACCGGCGCGTCCCGTTTCGGATCGACGGCGACGAAAATCACCTGGGGCAGGTTGTCGGGACGGACGCGCACCGACAACTGGGTAACGACCGCGTCCAGGTTCGACAGCACGAAAGGACAGACGTCCGGGCAGGACGTGAAGCCGATGGACAGAAGCGTCCATTTGCCCTTGAACCGCTCCGCCGTGAACGGCTTGCCCCGGTGATCCTTCAAGGCGAATTCCGGCAGGGCCGCGGGCGGGTCCGGTTCGACCACGCGAAGGGCGCCCGCCTGCGCCCCCGCAGCCCCCCAACTCATGCCGAAGCCGACGGCGGCGATCAGGACGAAAATGAAGGAAAGCGGGCGGATCATGGCGGGGCCTATAGGTCTATGAGGGCCGGAGGGTATGGCTTTCGGATCAGTGGTTCTGTTGTTCAAAGGCACGCAGGCTTTCGCTGCGGATCCGATCCATGCAGCGGCGCTTGAGCTGAATGTAGGTATCGTCGGTGGTGATGTCGGTCGTCCGGGGACGCGGGATATCGACGCGGAAATCGTCGATGATCCGGCCGGGGGCGGCCGACATGATGACCACGCGATCGGCCAGGAACACGGCCTCGTCCACATCGTGGGTCACGAACATCACGGTGGTGCCGAAGTCTTCCCAGATGCGCAGAAGGTTTTCCTGCATCATCAAACGCGTCTGCGCATCCAGCGCCCCGAACGGTTCGTCCATCAGCAGGACCGACGGATAGTTGGCCAGCGCCCGGGCGATGCCGACGCGCTGCTGCATGCCGCCCGAAAGCTCCGCCGGGTAGTGCTTGGCGAAGCGCGTCAGACCGACCATGTTCAGGAAAGTATAGGCGATGGATTGTGCTTCGCTTTTCGACTGACCGGCGAGCAGCGGGCCGAAGGCGACGTTGTCGCGCACCGTCTTCCACGGCATCAGGGAATATTGCTGGAACACCATGCCCCGTTCCGGGCCCGGCCCGGTGACCGGCACGCCGTCGACGGCGACCGTGCCCGAAGACGGCTGCACGAAACCGGCGACCGAATTCAGTAGGGTCGATTTGCCGCAACCCGACGGCCCGAGGATGCAAAGGAATTCACCGGGGTGAACTTCCAACTGCGTGCTCTCGACGGCCGTATGGGCGTCGGCACCGGCGCCGAAGACGACGGAGACGTCCTCGATGGTGACATGCCCCTTGCCTTCGCTGGACAGATTCTTGCCGGCCTGAACGGCGGCGGCCGACGCGTCCTTGTCGCGCGACAGGTTGATGATATTGGCGATCATCGGGAGGCTCCCATGGCTGTATTCGGAATGTGGTGATCATCGTGGCCACCGGCGGTGGCCGCCGGTGTGCCGTCCGGGCCCTTCGGTTCGCCGGACAAGACATAGAGCGAGGCCAGCAACAGGCCGAAGCCGGCGTATTCGATCCACCAGCCGAACTGTTCCAGCCACAGCGAAGTGGAAACGCCGAGACCCAGAATCGCCAGGCCGACGACCCAACTGGGCGTGGCGCAGCAGACGACCCAGGCCAGGGTCACGTTGGTCATGCCGACCAGGGCGGCCCCCAGGCCGCCGGCGGCAGCCCCGCCGTTCAGGCGCGATGTGGAACAGGCCGCGCGGCGGGCGAGCATCAGGTTGACGACCGTCGCCGTGAGGGCGCCCAGGATCAGGATCAGGCCGAACTTGGTCGGGTTGATGTAGAGGCTCCATTCGGAAATCCCGGCGCCGTAGTCGTAATTCATGCGCCCGACCTCGAACAGCCACTCCTGGCCGATGATCGGCCAGATGTCGGACCAGTCGGGGGTCGACCGGATGATCTCCGCGACATTGCCGAACCAATCGAAGGTTTCCGTGTAATTGGGCAGCGCCTGAAACCGGATCAGCAGGGCCGCGAACATGCCCAGGTAATAGACCACGGGAAAGCCCAGGGTCACCGCCAGCCATAGGCGGGGCCGTGCGGCGACGGCCTCGCGGATGCGATGCAGGCGGGGAGACTGCAGGACAGCGGCGGTCATCGCGATCTCCTCTGCCAGCTCAGCAGCGGCCGGGTGGCCAGGCGCACCGCATAGGTCGAAAGCGTGCCCAGGCCGCCGATCATCAGCATCCCGACGACAATGTCCGGATAGTTGATCAACGAATAGGCGTTCCAGGTGAAGTAGCCGATGCCGTACTGGCCCGAGATGATTTCACCGGCCAGCAGCGAGAACCAGGAAACCCCCATGCCAATTGCGAGGCCCGCCGTGATCGACGGCAGGGCCGCCGGAATGACGACGTGCCAGAAGATTTCCCGCCGGTTGGCGCCCAGGGATTTCGCCGCGCGGATCAGGACGTCCGGCGTCAACTCCGCCCCATGGGCGGTGTTCAGAATGATCGGGAACAGGGCGCCCAGGAACGTGATGTAGATGATCGAACTTTCCTCGGTCGGCCACATCAGGATGGCCAGCGGGATCCAGGCGACGGCCGGGATCGGGCGAAGAATTTCGATATAGGGCGAGATCACGTCACGGGCCAGGCGCGAGCGGCCGATCACCAGGCCGAGCAGAATACCCAGGCCGACGGCGCTCATGTAGCCGATGAAGATGCGCTGCATCGACACCGCGATGTGAATGTAAAACTCGGTCGATTGGACGTGGGCGACGAAGGCCGTCCAGACTTTCACGGGCGAGGGGATGTTCTCGAAATTGATGAAGTAGTTGAAGTTGATCGCGGTCGCCCATTGCCAGATCAGGACACCGACGGCCAAGGCCGTCAGGCGGATCGACCAGGATTTGGCAAAGGCTTTGACCGCCTTCGGCTTCATCGCGGCGCCCAGCAGCACGGCGATCGCTTCGCGCGGGGTGACGGCTTTTTCCGCCTCGGTTTCCGGGGTGTTGACGGTTTCGGGCATGGCCTCGGCAGCACCTTCGGGCGCGGCCTGGGCGGCACCGGCGGCCGCCTGCGTGTCGGGGGGGGAAGCATTCATCGCGCCATGGCTCCTTGGAATTCGGTTTTCTTCGTTTATTGACCACGCCGGACTTGGGGCCGGCGGGGTGCAGGCGTTGGCGCCTGCGCAGGTTGGGTTCTTGGTCGTCGGCGCCCCCGCAGGAGGCCTGTGGATCGGTCGTATGCCGGGGCTTCCGGCCTTTCCGCGAACCATGCCGCCCGTTTCCGGGCGACGCGGCAAGCGGCTTGGAAAAGGCGGCGGGGCGACGGTCGGATAATCGCCGCCCCGCCATTCAGGCGTGTGATTAGCTCGACTTCATCGCGATGGCTTCGTCGAAGTCGATGACCTTGCCACCCGACGAGGCCGCGAACTTTTCGGCTTCGCCGCGGCGCAGGAAGGTCGAGAACTCACCCTTCGGCGTGACGACCCAGAAGGCGGTCTTGCCGAACAGTTTGAGGCCCGTTTCCACGTCGTAGACGTAGGTCGAGTTGATCTTGGCGCCCGTCGCCCGGAACTTGGCGACCGCGGTCAGGAATTCGGGAAGGGTTTTGAATTCCTTGATGCCGTCACGCGCGTGCCAGATCTGGTTCGGCAGGCCCGCATTGGCGACCTTGGGGTCGACGATCGCGGCTTTGTCGGCCTCGTAGTCGACGCCCATGTCCTTGTAGGCGGCCTTGATGTACTTCTCGTCGATCCAGTCGTCGAAATCCAACGGCGGGATGGCCTTTTCCTTGACCAGAACCGTGTGGTCGAACTTCAACGCTTCCGTCCACTTGGGCTTGATCGTCGGATCGAGGGTCAGGTGACCGCCTTCGGAGAAGTAGATGAACAGCACCTCTTTCTCGACGCCGGTCCACTTTTCCATCAGGTCGGTGGCCCGCATGGGGTCTTCCTTGATCCACTTGCCGGCGGCGTAGACGGCCTTGATGAAGGCCTGAACGACTTCCGGATAATCGTCGGCCAGGTCCTTACGCACGACGACGCCGTGCAGGTAGGGAACGCCGGCTTCCGAGCCGTCATAGATCTTGCGGCCGGTGCCGCGGAATTCCATGATTTCGGACCAGGGGCAGAAATCGGAGTGGGCATCGATCTTGCCGGCGGCGATGTTCGCCGCACCCACGGCCGGGCTCTGGTTCTTCAACTGGAACTTGATGTTGTTGTCCTGCGCGGCCTTGAGCAGCATGCCCCAGGCGGCGGAGCCGACGGGGGTGGACACGGCTTTGCCTTCAAGATCGCCGATCTTATAGAGATCGGATTTCACGGGAACGACGATGGCGTTGCCCGAGCCCTTGAGGTTGTAGCCGGTGCCCGCGACGTAATAGGTCCGCAGGCTGTCGGTGGCCTGGAACTTGGCGCCGTTGACGATCAGCGGATAATCGCCCATCACGCCGATGTTCAGCTTATTGGCCATCATCTGGTTGGTGATCGGGCCGCCCGAGGAATAGTCGGCCCAGCTGATGTCGTAATCGACATCCTTGTACTTACCGTCTTTCGGCAGGTACTTCTCAAGCAGCTTAAGCTCCTTGATGACGATCCCCGCCGTATACGTATCCGTGCACATGCTTTGGTGGCCAATCGCGACCTTGATGGTCTTGGCCTGAGCCGGCGCCATTGCCGTGAGCGCCAGAACGGCCCCCAACGCGAGTCCCTGAGTAATGTGCCTGAGCATTGTTAAATTCTCCTTTGCTCTGCATCAAAGTTGTCTCGTTTCACCCTGTATAATTGCAATTAGCTTGCCAGTTTCCGCATCTGCGAAGTAATTTTAACTCATTGTTTTTATTGGGAAAATTAGGTCTTTTTGTTGGGTTTTGCTGCGCCGCGCCGGGCAAATGACGCTTTTTTAATCTCCGCCCTATTTCTGTATAATTTTTAGTCACAGAGTCCGCCGAATCGAAGATACAAGTTGTCTTTGCGTGATCCATCGGATCGCCTGAAACAGCTTGCTCCAGGCGCCCTGAACAAGCCGCCGGGCGGACCGGAAAATCCGCGCCGGACATCATCGGCCACCCTCTTTCGTCGTGCCGTCTAGGAGATTTTCAAACCAGGAAACAGTCGCATCATCGGCCCATTCCCGCGCACCGAGCGCGGCATGGGTGATCTCGCCCGTCGGGCCGACCAGAAACGTCGCGGGCAGGGCGCCGACATGCCAGTCGCGCCCGGCCACGCCGTCGGCGTCGAGCAAAATGCCCAAATCGCCGACATCGACTTGTTTCAAAAACCGGTCGATCCCGGACCTTTTGTCACCCAGGTTCACGGCGACCACGCGCAGCCCCTTGGGCGCCAGTCGCGCCTGCAATTTACCAAGCGCCGGCATCTCGATCCGGCAAGGCGCGCACCACAATGCCCAGAAATTCACCAAGGTGAACTGCCCCTTCCGGTCACGCAGCGAAAAGGCTCCCTCATCGAGGTCTGGCAGATTCAGATCCGGCGCCGGAATCGCTTGCGGCGCCGGAGCCATTGGCTCGGGCCCGGCGGCAGCACCGTCGGAGCCGCCGGCACCGATCAGAAGTGCAGCGGATAAAACGGAATTTCGAAGAAAGACAAGTACTCGGCGGCGGGGCGGGCGGCGCATCGCCGGCGCCCTACCAACGGCCGATGCGGGTGCGGTAACGGAACGCCTCGGCGACCGCGTGACGAATGCAGAAATCGATGGCGACGCCGTTAACATCGAAGTTCACCTGTTCGGTGCGGACGACGGTGTCGCCGGGTTCGATATCGAGCATCGCCGCCATCCGGGGGGCCGCCTTGACCATATCCATGATCACGTCACCGAACGCGATCGGCACGCCGCGCGACCGTTCCAGCAAAGTGCAAACATCACTGGATTCCAGATCGCCCTCGGTCAACGGTTCGGCCACTTCGTTCAACAAAAACCGCTCTTCGTGGCAGACCGGCGCGCCGTTTGCGAGACGCAGGCGGCGCACCGCGGTCACCGCCGTTCCCGCCGGAATGCCGAGCGCCTGGCGAACTTGGGCATTTGCTTTGACCTCGGTCCGTTCGAGAAGGCGTGCCGTCGCGGCGACACCGTTGGGGCCGAGCGCTTCGCCCAATCCCTGCAGCCGGCGCATGTCCAACTCCGCCTTGACCCCGCGGACGAAATGGCCCTGGCCTTGATGGCTTTCGACCATGCCCGATTTCTTGAGAGCATCAAGCGCGTGACGAACCGTGACCCGAGAGACCCCGAACTTGCGAACCAGGGAATGTTCCGACGGCAGGCGGGAGCCCGGCTGAATCTCCCCGGCGTTGATCCGCCGCGCGAGCCAATCGCGAACCACGACGTATTTCGGAAGGGTCTCTCTTTCCTGGGTCACGATATTCTGGATCACGTGGTTCATAACGGGGAACGGGTCAGACGTTTCGGGATACGGGCGGTGAAGCGACTCCGCTTATTCGCTGCGGATCCGGCCGAGCGCCCAGCGGATGTTCTTGCGGACGTCGGGATCGGGATCGTCGAGATGGGCTTCCAGCGCCGGAACGGCTTCGGGGGCTTCGATCTCGCCGAGAGCCGCCGCCGCTTCCTTGCGCAGGTTGGAAATATCGTGGTCGAGCGACGGGATGATTTCGGGCACCGCCTCGGCCACGCCCAGCTTGCCGAGCGAGCGGATCGACTTCTGCCGGACCTGCCAGTATTCGTCGGTCAAGGCTGCGCGAAGGGCCGGGGCCGCGACCGTCGACTGCACCTTGCACAGCGTTTCGGCGGCGATTTCGCGCACCTGCCAGTCGCTATCGGTCAGCGACTGGGCCAGCGCCTCGGCGGCGGCGGTCGTCACGGAAAAACCGAGCGCGCCGGCGGCGGTCCGCCGCACGGCGGGCTCCACATCCTTCAACATGGACATCAGGGCCGGCAGGGCGTCTTCGGTTTTCAGATAGCCGACGACGCTGATCGCTTCGGAACGGACCGTCGCGTCTTCGTCGGAAAAGGCATCCAACGCCGGCTTCAGGCTTTCCGTCCGCTTCAGTTCGCGAAGGGCCCGCAGCGAGGCGGCGCGAACGAACGCACTTTCGTGGGTCACGAAGGGCAGGATCGGATCGGCGGCGGCCGGGTCTTTCAATTCGGCCATGGAATCGGCGGCCGCCTGGGCGACGCCCGCGTCCTCGTCGACCACGGCAACGACCAAGGCGTCGGCCGTTTCCGGGCCGTCGAATTCGGCCAACGCCAAAGCGACCTGAAGCCGCACTTCGCGGGCTTCGTCACCAAGCGCCTTTTTCAGATAGGTCACGGCCGAAGGATCGGCGCTGTCGGCCAGATCCATGACGGCGACCCGGCGGGTCCCGGGATCGGGATCGTCCAAACGGTCGACGATATCCTCGACTTCGTCGAACTGCTCGAAGGGCTCGAATGCGGACATGGTCTCGGGCTCCTTATCGACTAGCGCAGCAGGAAGGGAATGTGCACGGACACGGCACCCGTCGGGCAATCGGCCTCGCAGGGCATGCAGTACCAGCATTCGTCGTACTTCATGAACGCCTTGCCGGTCTGATCCGAGATGCGCAGCACGTCCAGCGGGCAGACATCGACGCAGACGGTGCAGCCCTTGTCGGCGATGCACTTGTCGTCATCGACGACGACCGGGACGGAAGAGGATTGTTGTGCGAGAGGCATGGGAATTCTCCTGGTGTTGTCTGTCTACGACGGGGCGGATCAGGCCTGGGCCTTGATGCGCTGTTTGTCGTAGGCGTCCTTTTCGTCTTCATCGATGGGGATGACGTAGGGGTCGACTTCCTTCTTGCGGATCGTCATCTGACCGGCGTCGTCCTTGGACAGGATCGAGTGGCAGAACCAGTTCTCGTTGTCCCGTTCCGGATAATCGGCGCGGTTGTGATAAAGACCCCAGCGGCTTTCCGTGCGGAACAGCGAGGCGAAGGCCGCCATGTCGGCGCAGTCCATGATCGACGCAACCTCGAGAGAGCGCATCAATTCGTGGGCGTTGGTCACGGCCATTTCGTTTTCCATGGCCTCGCGCGTTTCGGCGAACCGGTCCTGGGCCAGCTGCATCTTGCGGGTGACCTTGGGCGGCTGCAGGTAGTCGTTGACCAGGCGCCGGGTCTTGTACTCGATCTGGTTCGGCGGAATGCCGTCGTCGCGCAGGGTCGGCGCCAGGACGCGCTTCTTCTCGGCGGCGATGAAATCCTCGTCGATGTCGGCGAAATCGACCTCGTTCACGAAGTCGACGGCGTGTTCACCGGCGACCGCACCGTTGGTGAAGGCCCCCAGCATGTAGTTATGCGGCACGCTGGCCATGTCGCCGGCGGCATAAAGGCCCGGAACCGTGGTGCAGGCGTTGTCGTCGACATAGACGCCGGACGCCGAATGGCCCGAGCAGAAGCCGATTTCCGAGATATGCATCTCGATCATGCCGTGGCGGTAATCGTTGTGGCGGTTGACCTGGAACCGGCCGCGGGTCGGGCGTTCGACCTCGTGCAGGATGGTCTCGATTTCCGAGATCGTCTCGTCGGCCAGGTGGTTGAGCTTCAGGAACACCGGCCCCTTGCCCGACTGCAGTTCGTTGTAGAACTCCTGCATCATCTGGCCGGACCAGTAATCGCATTCGATGAATCGCATGCCTTCGTTGTTGGCCGTGTAGCCGCCGAAGGGCCCGGCCACATAGGCGCAGGCGGGACCGTTGTAGTCCTTGATCAGCGGATTGATCTGGAAGCATTCCAGGTTCGCCAGCCCCGCGCCGGCGTGATACGCCATGGCGTAGCCGTCGCCCGAGTTGGCGGCGTTCTCATAGGTGCCGTAGAGATAGCCCGAGGTCGGCAGACCCAAACGCCCGGCGGCCCCCATGCAGAGGATCACGGCCTTGGCGCGGACGACCAGGAATTCGGCGTTGCGCGTGTTGACGGCGATGGCGCCGGCGATGCGGCCGTCCTTGCCGGTCAGCAGGCGGGTCGCCATGTAGCGGTTGGAGATCAGCAGACGCGCCCGCTTGAGCTGGCGATACAGCGCCTTCTTCACGGTGTCGCCGTTCGGCATGGGCAGGACGTAGGTGCCGATGTGGTGCACCTTCTTGACGTCGAAGTCGCCGTTTTCGTCCTTCTGGAAACGGATGCCGAAGTTATCCAGCTCCTGAATGATTTCGTAGCAGTTCTCGGCGTATTTCAGGACCGCCGCCTGATCGACGATGCCGTCGTTGGCGACGGTGATTTCCTTCACATACTGCTCGGGCGTCGAATGGCCGGGGATGACGGCGTTGTTCAGGCCGTCCATGCCCATGGAGATGGCGCCGGAGCGCTTCACATTGGCCTTTTCCAAGAGGATGACCTTGGCGTCGGGATTTTTCTTCTTGGCCTTGTAGGCGGCCATCGGGCCGGCCGTGCCGCCGCCGATGACGAGGATGTCGCAATCGACTTGCGAGGTGCCTTCGGTGATTTCGTCCATGGGTCGGTCCTTTCGGTCTTTGGCGCCTCCCCTGGGTCACATATGCCTTGAAGTATAGTGCGACGCGGGGGGACGTCTGGTCGGTCTTGTCTGCCTTTGGCGCGGCGTCGCGCCCTCAGGTCTGGAACTTGTTTCTATCGTCATGGTGCACCGCACCATGACCGGCTGTCTGTCAACTAATTGCCAATGCTGTCGATGGCGCCGTCGATTGCATTGACGACGGTCGTATCGATGCCTTTGAAGGCCAGCGCGCCGATGGCGCCGCGCAGCATTTCCCAGGGGTAGATGCCTTTCGCGTAACCGTCCGAGAAAACGATGTTGATGGCGTAGACGCCGACGGCCTCGACGCCCGTGATGGTCAGATCCTCGTCGGCGGGAACATCCCAGCCTTTCAGGCGCGCACTTTCCGATCGGGCGGAGCGGCTCATCTGGCGCAGGGCGGGCGCGCTCAAGCTCTGGCGCAGGCCGTCGGGCCAGGTGATTTCCAGCGACGAACGGTCGGCGGGAACGGTGATACCGGTGGGCTGCATGGTCGGGCTCCTCAAAACGTATAGGGGGGATGGGCTCCCGCAATTCGAGCCTTCATCCAAGACCCGCGCCTCGTTTCGGAAAAGCAATTCGTTGACAGAACCGACTTTATTTTTCCCCGGCAATTAATTGACGGAACGGAGGGCGCCCGCGCGGGCATAGTCCGGCCAACCTCGCCGAAGCCCGATTCAGGCCCCCGGCGATCCCCGTTTCAAGACCGGCGCCCCGCACCGGCATATGCAAAGGACTTCGGCCATGCTCGACCAACCTTTCGCTTCCGATCTTCCCGCCGCCGGCACGGCCGCCGCGGTCGTCCGCTTCGCCGGCGATTCCGGCGACGGCATCCAGACGCTGGGATCGGAATTCACCAAATCCTCGGCCCTGACCGGGCATGGGTTCATGACCTTCCCCGATTTCCCGGCGGAAATCCGCGCGCCCGCGGGCACGACTTTCGGCGTTTCGGCCTTTCAGATTCAGATCGGCGGCGACGCCGTAAAGACCCACGGCGATACGGTCGACGTGCTGGTCGCCCTGAACCCAGCGGCGCTGAAGACCAACCTTCCCTCCCTGCGTCCGGGCGGCTTGCTGCTCATCGACACCGACGCGTTCAACAAGCGCGGCTTGGAAAAAGCGGGCTACGAGACAAACCCGCTGGAAGACGGCAGCCTCGACGATGTCCGCGTCGAAGCCGTCGAGATTTCCCGCCTGACCCGCGAGGCAGCGCTCGCCGACGGCCGCGCCGAGGCCGGCGTGACCAAGAAGGACGCCGACAAGGCGCGCAACTTCTGGGCCCTGGGTCTGGTCTATTGGATGTTCGAACAAGACCGCTCGGCGACGGCGACCTGGCTCGGCACGAAATTCGGCAAGCGGCCCGAGATCGCGGCGGCGAACGTCGCGGCGCTGGACGCCGGGCATACCTACGGCGACGTCACCGACATGGCCCCGCCGACGCGCCTGCGCGCCCTGGCGGCGGCCCAGCCCAAGCCCGGCACCTACGAGACGCTGACCGGCATCGACGGCATCGTCCTGGGCCTGACGGCGGCATCGGCCCTGTCGGGCCTGCGCCTGCATTACTGCTCCTACCCCATCACTCCGGCGTCGGCGATCCTGCACGGCCTCGCCAAGCTGGAAGGCGAAGGGGTAGCCACCTTCCAGGCGGAAGACGAGATCGCCGCCGCCACCGCCGCCATCGGGGCGTCCTTCGCGGGCGGCCTGGGCGTCACCGGCACCTCGGGCCCCGGCATGGCGCTGAAGGCCGAGGCCCTGGGCCTCGCTGCCGCCGCCGAACTGCCGCTGATCGTCGTCGACGTGCAGCGCGCGGGACCGTCGACCGGCATGCCGACCAAGGTCGAACAGGCCGATCTGAACATGGCCCTGAAGGGCCGCCACGGCGAAGCCCCCCTGCCCGTCTTCGCCGCCGCCGGCCCGGGCGATTCGTTTGACACGGTTCTGCAGGCCGCCCGCGTGGCGACCAAGTTCATGACGCCAGTGATCGTGCTGTCCGATGCCTATACGGCCAATGCGGCCGAGCCCTGGCGCCTGCCGGACGTCGACGCGATGGCGGATATCGCGATCAACCGCGACATCGACCCGGAAGGCTTCCATCCCTTCCGCCGCGACGAAGACAGCTTGGCCCGTGCCTGGGCCGTGCCCGGCATGACCGGCCTGGCCCATCGCCTGGGTGGCATCGAGCGCGCCGCCGGATCGGGGCATATTTCCTACGATCCCGACAACCACCAGGAAATGACCGACCTGCGCGCGGCCAAGCTGGACCGCATCCGCGACTTCCTGCCCGCCGCCAAGATCGAAACCGGCGACGACGCCGGCCGCGTCCTGGTCGTCGGCTGGGGATCGACCCGGGGCGTGCTCAAGACCACGGTCGAGGAACTGAACGCCGAAGGCCATGCCGTCGGCCACCTGCACCTGCGCAGCCTGTCGCCGTTGCCGCGCGGGCTCGAGGAAGCCTTCGGCCTGTTCGATCACGTCGTGGTCGCCGAATTGAATTCGGGACAACTGCTGGACGAACTGCGCGCCCGTTTCCCGCACATCCCGTTCCGGGGCCTGAACAAGGTCACCGGCCAGCCCTTCACCGTGGCGGAGATCGATGCCGCCCTCAGAGAACACCTGTAAGGGAGCCCCCGACATGAACGTCATGAATCCCGACATCTCAGCCCCCGAGGCCGATACCACCACCCCGCTGACCGCCCGCGACTTCACCTCGGATCAGGAAGTCCGCTGGTGCCCCGGTTGCGGCGATTACGCGATCCTGAAGGCGGTCCGCGCGACCCTGGCCGAGGTCGGCCGGCGGCCCGAAGACGTCGTCTTCGTCTCCGGCATCGGCTGCGCCGCGCGCTTCCCCTACTACCTCGCGTCCTACGGCTTCCACACCATCCATGGCCGTGCTCCCGCCGTTGCGACGGGCGTCAAGATGGCCAACCCGGACCTCGACGTCTGGGTCGTCGGCGGCGATGGGGATTTCCTGTCGATCGGCGGCAACCATCTGATGCATGCCCTGCGGCGCAACGTCGATCTCAACCTCCTGATGCCGAACAACGCGGTCTACGGCCTGACCAAGGGCCAGTATTCGCCGGCTTCGGCGACGGGCATGCGCTCGCCGTCGTCGCCGGGCGGCTCGGTCGAGGCGCCGGTCAACGCCGCCATGCTGGCCTTGGGTGCCGGGGCGCGCTTCGTCGCGCGGTCCGCCGATACCCTGCAGGACCACCTGCCCGGCGTGCTCAAGGCGGCCCACGCAAATCGGGGCACCTCCTTCGTCGAGATCCTGCAGAACTGCGTGGTCTTCAACGACGGCGCTTTCGACGCGGTCAAGGACAAGGCCACGGGGGCGGAGCGGACAATCCGCCTGGAACACGGCAAGCCGCTGGTGTTCGGTGCCGAGGGCGACAAGGGCATCCACGTCGATTGGGCCACGGGCACGGCCCGCGTGGTGCCGGTGGGCCAAGGCGGCGCCGTCTACGACGTCACCGTCCACGACCAGACCAACCTGGCGCTGGCGACCATCCTGGCCCGCATGGAAGGCCCGGACCTGCCGGTCGCGTTGGGCGTGATCTATCACGCGCCGGGCGCCTCCTTCACCGATCTGCGCGAAGACGATCCCACCCGGACCATGGACCGCGCCGGGCTTTCCCGCCTGCTGTCGGCCGGCAAGACCTGGACCGTTTCATAAGGCATCCACCGCCGCTCAGGCGATTGCTTCCCGGCGATGGCCCGCCCCGATTCGTTCGGCGGCGGGCCATTTAACGATTGCATGCAATCACGGATTAATGTGATTTTGTATGCACCTAACGAACCGAGTGGGGCGCCCTTGTCCGAACGCAAAACCCGCACCGAACGCATCCGCGACGAACTCGCCGACGAGATCGCGCGGGGCCGATTGGGTCCGGGCGCGGCCCTGGACGAGGTCACCCTGGCCGACCGGTTCGGCGTGTCCCGCACCCCGATCCGCGAAGCCATCCGCCAATTGGAAGCCTTCGGTTTCGCCGACGCGCGGCCCCGCCGGGGCGCCGTCGTCGCCACCATCACCGACGAACGCCTGGACGAAATGTTCCTGGTCATGGCCGAGATGGAGGGCCTGTGTTCGCGCATCGCCGCCGACAACATGACGCCCGCCGATCACGAGGGCCTGTTGGAAATTCACGAAGGATCGCGCCTGGCGGCGGAAGCGGACGACGTGGATCGGTATTACGAACTCAACACCCAGTTCCACGCCTGTATCTATTCGGGGACCCATAACTCGTTCCTCGAGGAACTGACCCTGCATGTGCGCAGGCGGGTCGCCCCCTACCGGCGGGCACAGTTCCGGGTGACCGGCCGCCTGGACCTGTCCTATCGGGAACACGACGCCGTGGTGCAGGCGATCCTGCGCGGCGACGGCGAGGGCGCGCAGCAGGCCATGAACGGCCATCTGAAATTGGTGCGCGGCGCGGTCCACGACATCACCGAGCCCTGAACGGGCCCGCGCTGGAAACGGGCGCGCGCCGGGATCAGCCGAGAATTTCCAATTCGTAGGGCGTGTCGGGAACGATGATCGTCTGATAGGAAATCGGCGCGTCGCGGAAGGTGAAGCCCAGTGCCTTGATCAGCAAACCGTGGGAGCCCGGCTGAACCTCGATCAAGGGGGCGATATCGGCATCGACGACGGTCGAACGCACCCGGTGGATGCCCCGAAAGGTCGGTGCGTTGTAGCGTTCGTGCAGGAACACGCGGATGTTCTTCTGCGCCAGCAAATCCAACGGCACGTCCAGCAACGGGCGAAACCGCGAGCCGTCCAGGTGCATTTCCGAATAGACCTTGAATTCCCCCAGGTCGTTGATCCGGCGCACGCGGATATAGGTCGGCGCGAAGCCGAGAAATTCCGACCAAGGCCCCTGTTCGTCGACTTCGTCAATGGACAGGACCTTGCTGCCCCAGGGCAAAAGGTTCTTGCCGTCGAGCGTGCGAAACCGGAAGTGCCAGATGCTGGAGCCCAGTTCCTTGGCGTCGGCGACGAAGGTTCCGGCCCCCCTGCGCCGTTCCAGAAGCTGCGCGTTGACCAGTTCGCGAAGGGCCGCCTGCACCGTGCCGAGGCTCAATTCCAGGACGAGGCTGAGTTCCTTTTCCCCGGGCAGTTTGTCGCCCGGCCGCCAGAACCCTCGTTCGATCAGGTTGAACAGGGCGTCGCTGAGGGTATGGATTTTCGATTCGCCCCGCTGCGCCACCGCCCGCGTCAAGGCGTCCCGCAGGGCTTGAATACGCTCGTCCTGGGCCAGCCGGTCCAGGTCCGACGGCACCGACGGTTTGGCGGTGGCCTGCCCTGCCGACCCACCGGACATGTCCGGGTCCGGATCGGACGCGACGGCAGATGCCATGTCGGAATGGGTCAAGGGTTCGGCCTCGCCTCGGGCCATCGATGGAGCTCCCTGCTGATATCAATTCTTGTGGTCTCGCGGCCTCTTCGGACCTGCGGCGACCACTATAACGCGAAACGACGGCGGGAACACCGTCCGACGAAACGGGCGAAACCCGATGCCGTGCTCTTGCGGCGCGGTCAGCTTCCGCCCGCCCGCAGGAGGGCGTCGATCAGGCGCCCCGTGGGCAGGGACAGCTTGAAGCCCAGGTCGAACACCAGATAGCTGATGACCAGCGATCCCGCCGTCCAAAGGGCGATCCGGAGCGGCTGACGGATGCCCAGCAGAAGGAAGGAGATCGCCACGGCCAGGCCACCGCTGATGTAGAACCCGACGTAGGACAGGCCGACGACGAACAGGCCCCAAACCGCCGCCAGAAGGATCAGGCGCGGCGGTTCCGCCTCGCCCCCGATATCGAGAAACGGGTCGTCCTCGGCCGCCGTGGCGGAGGCGCTGGGAATGCCCAAGGCCGCCAGCAGGATCAGCAACGCCGACAGCGAGCCGATAACGATGGCGGCGATTTCCGCCAGGGTCGTATGGTCGCCGTGCCCCCCGGCATACAGCGGGATCAGGACGAACCAAAGAGCGAGCGAGAAGGCGAGAAGCGTGACGCCGGCACCGGCGTCACGCAATCTCTCCGACCGGGTGGCCGTGGGCGTCATTTGCCCAGATACGCCTTCAGTTCCTTGGCCTCGGTGGTCAGGCCGCTGAGGTACTTCATGTATTCGTCACCGGGGCTCCAGCCGGGGATGAGGTCCCGGGCCTTGAACTTCTTGTGCGAATCCGGATCGGCCAGGGCCTTTTCCACGGCGGCGGCCAGGATCTTCATCCGGTCGGCCGGGGTGCCGGCCTTGGCGGCGTAGCCGTAGGTCATTTCCGCCAGGTGCTTGGCGCCGACTTCGGAAATGCTCTTCACGCCGGGCTGACCGACTTCGTCCAGGTTGCCGGGGCTGAGCACGCCCAGGATGTTCAGCTTGCCTTCGCGGGTCGCCCCCAGCCAGGCGCCCGTGCCGACGCCGGTTTCGGCCGTCGCGACGTGACCGCCCAGGATGGCGGCGGAGCCTTCGGCGCCGCTGCGGAAGGGCACCAGGCGGATCTTCAGATCGAACTGCTTGGCGAAGGCCTCGACCGAGCGGGCCGCCCAATAGGCGCCACCGTCGGCGAAGGTCACCGGCTTGTCCTTGGCGTAGGCCATCATGTCTTCAAGCGTCTTGAAGGGCATGTCCTTGCGCGCGAACAGAACGCGCTGCTGCACCATGAAGCGGCCGATGGGCGAGAAATCCTCGAGACCGATCTTGCGATCGAGCATGACGGCCGTGACGTAGGCGGACGACCCGAAGCTGGTGATGGTGTAGCCGTCGGCGGGCCGTTCCAGAAGCGCCGCCCAGGCGAGCGTGCCGCCGGCACCGGGCTTGTTCTCGACGATGATGTCGACGCCCAGGATCTTCTCCAGCTTTTCGGCCAGGATGCGCGTCGAAACGTCGGTCATGCCGCCGGCGCCGTAGCCGACCAGGATGGTGATGGGTTTTTCAGGGAAGGCCGCTTTGGCCGGGGCGGGGTTGAGAACCGCCGCGACGCCCATGGCGGCGACGGCCATGGCGCCGAGAAGGCTGCGGAAACGCGTGGAAGCCATATTCGAAACTCTCCGAGTAAGGGTTGCTTTTCTTAACAAAGGAGCCCTCGGCGGCCGCCGCGTTGCGTCACCGCATCTGTCGATTGAATAGTGGTGTATTCGCCCGAAGACGCTCTCCTGTCGGTTTGTATGGAGGTTTCCGCGGCGTATTGGCGCCGATCCATGGGTCGTTCAACGACCTTCTGATTGCGAATTACACCATAGTTTTTTTGATTGTCAAGCCGTCCCGAAATCCGTAATCATGTCGCCAGGATTTACGGTGGGCATCGTGGCCCGCTCCGGCCAGCGGCGGACGGAAATCCCGACAAGCATTCGAAAACGGATGAAAATTTCGACGTAATATACTGATATTGCGTGATTAAATAATAGGCCGGAAAACGGTCAAGTCGAACGGCGCCGCCAAAGAACGCCGACGGCATGGTTGGAGGAAAGCTTCAGAACAATAAGATGAAGAGGCTTCCTTGCTCGAAAATTTCGCCGCAGCTATAGAGTTAGTTGCCACCGTCCAAAACCTGATTTTCGCCTGTCTGGGCATCGTCCTGGGCTTTTTGTTCGGCGCCCTGCCGGGCATCGGCGGCAACGTGGCCATCGGCCTGTTGATCCCCTTCACCTATTACCTGGACCCGGTGGTCGGCATCGTCTGCCTGCTGGCGATCGGCAAAGGCACCAGCTTCGGCGGCAGCATTCCGGCGATTCTGTTGAACATGCCCGGCACCTCGCAGGCGAGCTTCACCGCCATTGACG
>NZRL01000133.1 GCA_002696205.1 Rhodospirillaceae bacterium
CAGCACGGATTCCGGCACGGGTTCGTCGGCGTAGCGCCGGATCGATCGCGTGGTCGCGATGCCCTCGAGGAGGCCAATCGAATCGTCGGGGGTCGGAATCTGGTCGAGGCTGTCGGGGGTCGCCATGCCTCGACCCTAGGGGGCGCCGTGCCCGGGACGAATTTCGGAGCGCTCGGCGATCGAGGGCTAGTGTCCGCATCGATGCCGAAGCCGAAGGACACGTTCATCCCGAACACCCCCGACGAACTCACTGCCGCCTGGGTGGGTGAGGCGCTTCGCGGGGCCGGGGAGACGTGCACGGTCGACGACATCCGCGTCGAGCCGCTTGGCGGTGGCGTGGGCATGACCGGCCAGACCGTCCGGGTGCGGATCGAGGGCGATGGTGCACCGGCCACGGCCGTCGCCAAGTTCGCGGCGTCGCAGGCTCAGACCCGTGGCATCACGGAGTCGTATGACTCCTATGCCCGCGAGATCCGCTTCTATGAGCGGTATGCCGAGCGGGTTCCGGTTCGCACTCCGAAGTACCTCGGCGCCGATTACGACCCCGGCACGCACGGCCAGCCTGGCCCGGTTGTCGTGCGGATCATCGAGTCGCTGCCGGTCGGGGTGAAGCGATGGATCTCGCGTAACACGGTCAAGTACCTGCGCCCGACGAAGCGTCGCTATGCCCTCCTCATTGAGGACATGGGCGATGCCGGGGCGGTCTCCGGCGCGGTCGGCGCGGGCCGTTTGTTTCCGCCGTTCGATGACCGGCTCGCCGCCGCTGTGCGGGGCCTGACCCAATTCACCGTGTCGTCCCTGGGCATGCTCTCGCCGCTGCTGCCGCTCGTCGTCTTCATGTTTCCGCGGGCCATGGGGCCGCTGCCGCATCCGATGCCTCGGCTGATCCAGTCGGGCCGCTTCCTCGAAGCCTATCTGGTGACGCTTGTCCTTCTGGCCGTCGCGGCGATCCTGGTGACCGGTGCGTCGGACGTGCGCAACAACTGGCTGGTCGTCTGGTTCCCGGCGGCCTTTTACCTGCTGCTGCGGATCAAGGTCTTCACCGACGCCGCCTCTGGCGACCGGGGGCGGGCGTTGGCCGGGCGGCTTCATTGGTTTGCGGTGTGCTTGCTGGTCATCGCCTTGGCGGTGCCGGTCGGCCTGATCGCGCGCGGCGCGGTCGGCCCCGAAACCTGCCGCAAATGCAATTTCTTCATACCGTATGGCGATCTGGCGCGGAGCCTGGCCAGTGCGGGGTTCACCACCGGGACCGTCGTCGCCGAAGATCGGCCCAACCAGTTGGCCGGAAACCTCCGGCGTTATTTCCCCAAGGCCCGGTTGGTCAGTACGCGGTGGCGTGACTACCGCCCGCCGCTTTCCAAGTCTGATCCACAATCGGCAACGGGAAAGTGTCTGGTGATCTGGCTGGGCGATGGCGGCGGCGGGGCGCTCTCCTTGGCGACGAAATTGCGCGGGGCGCCCATCCCCGATGACGTGACGCGCCGCCGTGTGACTTTGCCCTTGCCACGCAACGGCGATCGGCGGCTGACCTGGTCCTATCTGGTGATGGACGGGATGGGCGATTGCCGCTGAGCGGCCGAGCCGGTTAGCGGCAGTTTCCGTTCCCGGGTGTGAGGATGACGCCTAAGACAGCTGTCTTGCCGTCGGTCAGAGAAGGCAGACCGGCCAGAGGCGCGGTTACAAGCTTTTCCGGAACATCGCGAGGGATGCCCGCAGACAGTAGGTGGTTGGCGGCGCTGACGGCGGGAGAGCGGCCATCCCGGTTGGCATCCGCAGACCAGACTACGAGGCATTGCCCGTTCGCGCCCGGTCGTAGGGGCGGGATGACGTCGCCGTGCTTGGACGATATCACGCGCGCCTTTGGAAATTGGGCACGAAGATTTCCGGGCAGCGGGTCGGGGTGCCAATGGGCGACGATGGTGCCGCCGGTAAAGCCCTGGGCACGGATACCGTCGGCCAGTTCGCCGTAAGGGATGTGATGCTGACAGCGTTTGCAGGTCAGCGGTTCGAACAGGAATTTGCCGATCAGTCCCCAGGGTTGTGCCCACATAACCAGCGTGAGGACAACCGCATAAACCCGCATGCGTGGCGCTGTGGCGCCCGCTGCCTCGGCCCGCAGCAACACCCAGAGAGGCACGAACATCAGTACGAACATGTAGTGGGTGCGGATACGGAATTCCGGCAGGGCCAGAGTGCCGATGACCGTCAGGACCACAACGAGGACGATCTGCAGGCCGATGACCCGCGCCATGGGATGCGGGGACGCGTTGACCGGTAGGCGTTTGAAGGCCGCCGGAAAACACGCGAGCGCGATCAGCCAGAACGGCGACAGGAACCCGGCGGCGGCCTTGGCGGCATGGCCAAGGCCGCGCAGCGAGAACGCCGCCCCTTCGCCTGCGACGTCGCCGGCCTGACCTTCCAGAACTCCTAAGCGCGGCAGGAGCCAGTGGTAATGGGGGGCCATCACCGCCGTCGCCACGGCCAGGGTCAGGAAAATACTTGGCGAGATCAGGCGGCGGCGCATCTTGCAATCGGTCAGTGCGGCGGCGATCAGCGCGATCAGAAACAGCCAGAACACGTACTTCGACATCGCGCCCAGGCCGATCACAAGGCCGAGTAGCACGTAGTCGGTGAGGCGGCCTTGGTCGTCGTCCCGCAGGCGCAGCAAAACCCAGAGCACCGCCGCGTATAGACAGGCCGTCAGGACCGTATGGCTGAAACCGGTCACGACCTCCCAGGCGATGAAGTAACACAACACCGGCGACAGCGCGGCAAGTGCCGCCATTTCCCGCGTCTCGAACAGACGCAGCGCCGCCCGCCAGAGGAACAGATACATCGCGTACAGCAGCGCGAATTTAACGATGTTGACGGCCCAAAGGTTGGGACCGGTCACTTGGCCCACAACCATGACCAGCCAGGTATAGAGTGGCGGGTTACGGACCTGATATCCCCACTGGAAGATCTGGGAAAAGACCAGTTGTTCACCGTCGTCGCCACCGGTGCCGGGGAACAGAAGAGCGCGAATGAACAATAGGGCGAGGATGACCGCGCCCATGGCGGCGGCCGGGCCGGGCCGGTTGGTCAGGATCGCGAGATTGTGCGAAAGCAGGCGGCCGAGACGCGATGCGCTTTCCGCCATGACGGATTTACACGGCCCGGACCAGGGCGTGGCGTTTCTTGCCGGCGGATAGTTTGATGACCCCGTCTTTCAGGTCGCCGGACCCGATGGCGGTGTTCTCGTCGTCGATCTTCGCGTCGTTGAGCCGTCCGCCGCCGCCCTTGATTAGGCGCCGGGCCTCGCCGTTCGACGACGCGAGACCGGCTTCGCGGAACAGCTCATAGGCAGGGATGCCGTCGCCCAGGCGGGCGGCCGGAACCTCGATGGTCGGCAGGTCGTCGCCGAGAGCCCCCTGTTCGAAGGTCTTCCGGGCCGTCTCGGCGGCACTTTCGGCAGCCTCAGAGCCATGGCAAAGGCGCGTGACCTCGGTCGCCAGGATCTTCTTGGCGTCGTTCATTTCGGCCCCTTCCAGGGCCTCCAGGCGTGCGATCTCGTCCAGCGGCAGATCGGTGAACAGGCGCAGGAACCTGCCCACGTCGGCGTCTTCCGTGTTGCGCCAGTACTGCCAGAAATCATAGGCGCTGAGCATGTCTTCGTTGAGCCAGACGGCTCCGGCGGCGGTCTTGCCCATCTTGGCGCCCGACGCCGTGGTCAGCAGCGGCGTGGTCAGGCCGTAAAGCTGGCGGTTGTCGACGCGGCGGCCCAGCTCGACGCCCATGACGATATTCCCCCATTGGTCGGAGCCGCCCATCTGCAGGGTGCAGGCATGGCGGCGCGACAATTCCAGGAAATCGTAGGACTGCAGGATCATGTAGTTGAATTCGAGGAACGACAAAGGCTGCTCGCGTTCCAGGCGCAGCTTGACGCTGTCCATGGTCAGCATGCGGTTGACCGAAAAATGACGGCCCACGTCGCGCAGCATTTCGATGTAGTTCAGCTTGTCCAGCCAATCGGCGTTGTTGACCATGACGGCGTCGGTCGGGCCGTCCCCGAAGGTCAGGTACTTGGCGAAGACCTGTTTGATCCCGGCCATGTTGGCGGCGATGTCGTCGTCGGTCAGGGCCTTGCGCATCTCGTCCTTGCCGGACGGATCGCCCACCTTGGTCGTGCCGCCGCCCATCAGGACGATCGGCTTGTGGCCCGAGCGCTGCAACAGGCGCAGGGTCATGATCGAAACCATATGCCCGGCATGCAGGGACGGCGCCGTGCAATCGAATCCGATATAGGCGGTGACGGGTTTCTCGGCCGCGAGCGCGTCCAGAGCCTCCATATCCGTGCATTGATGGATGAAGCCGCGCGCCTGAGCGTCGTTCAGAAATTGGGATTTAACGTTGGTCATGGCGGCTTTTACCCCGCCCACGCGGGTTCGGCAATATTCCTTGGCCTCGTCGTGCGTATTCCGCCCTTGCCCGGGATCGGGCTGGCCGACACAATCTGCGCCCACCACTTCCGGGGAGAGCCCATGCCAGACGACACCAGCCTCGCCATCGGCCTGATGAGCGGTACTTCGATGGACGGCATCGACGCCGCGATCATCGAGACGGACGGCGAGGCCGTGACCTGGCAGGGCCCGTCGCTGACCCACCCTTACGACGATGATTTCCGCCGCGATCTGCGTGCGGCCCTGGGCCATGACCCATTGATCCGCCCGCCGGAGAACGGCCTGATCGCGGCGTTGACCGAACGCCATGCCGAAGCCGTGCGGGCCGTCCTGGCCGAGGCCGGCAAAGCACCCGAAGATATCCGCATCGTCGGCTTTCACGGCCATACGGTTCTGCACCGCCCGGACATGGGGGTGACCCGGCAGATCGGCGATTCCCAGGAACTGGCGCGCTTGACCGGTATCGACGTGGTCGGCGACATGCGGCTGAACGACGTGGCAGCGGGTGGGGAGGGAGCCCCCCTGGCGCCGGTTTATCACCGGGCCCTCGCGGCGGACCTGGCGAAGCCCCTGGCGGTCCTCAACCTGGGCGGCGTCGGCAACGTCACCTGGATCGCGCCGGACGGCATGCTGCTGGCCTTCGACACGGGGCCGGGCAACGCCCTGCTGGATGACTGGATGTTGGAAAAAACGGGCCAGACGATGGACGAAGGCGGGGATCTGGCAGCCCAGGGGAAGGTCGACCCCCACGTCCTTAGGGTCCTGATGGATAACGATTATTTCGAAAAGCTGCCGCCAAAGTCCCTGGACCGCGACGATTTCAATCTGGATCCCGTGCGGAACTTGTCACCGGCCAACGGCGCGGCGGCCCTCACGGCGTTCACCGTGACCTCGGTCGAACGGGCGTCCCGGTTCTTCCCGACCCCGGCGGCCCGCTGGCTGGTTACCGGCGGTGGGCGGCACAACGCGACGATCATGGAAGGCCTGCGCCGGGTGCTGGGCGCCGACGTCGATCCGGTCGAAGCCGCCGGATGGCGCGGCGACGCGCTGGAAGCCCAGGCCTTCGCCTTCCTTGCCGTGCGCGCGCTGAAGGGCCTGGCGCTGACCTATCCAGGCACCACGGGCGTCGCCGAGCCGCTGTCGGGCGGCCGGCATTATTTGGCAGGAAACGGCACCTAGGGGGCTGAAGTGGCCGGTTATGCGTTGATTGGTCGGACCTGAAACCATCTTCTGACGAAAGTTTCGATGTCCGCTTCGTCATAACCGAGCAAGCGCCCGATTTCCGTCTCGAGTTCAGGCGTGGTTTCGGCGTTGTCCTCGAAGAAAGCTTTTTGGATTTCGATGATCCGGCGTAGACGCCACTCTTCGCCGGGCAGAGCGTAAAAATAGTAGCGCAAGCCGCCGTCGTTCGAGCCGGGTGCGGGCAGGGTAAGCTCCTGCTTTATGAAACGGCCGTCGGAAACGTAGGGGTCAAAAGCGATCTCCGGCGCTTCCATGTCTGCCGGAATGTCGTCGTTGAACATTGCCAGCGGCTTTTCGCCGGCGAGCATAAGGTCAAGCTCACGACCTTCGTGGGGGCCAATGCCTTCCGGAATATCCTCGTCCATAAGCCGAATTTATCTCGTCGTGACGTTAAGCCGCGACAGAAAAAGGGCTGGAGAGGAAGGCTCGGTTAAGCCGCTTTTTCGACCAGGCGCTTGTCGAGGTAGTCCTCGACGTGGCCGACCAGCTTTTCCAGATGTTCCGAGAAATAGTGGTCGCACTTGTCGATGGTGCGGTAATCGATCTCGATGTTCTTCTGCGCCGAGAGCTTTTCGACCAGCTTGTCGACCGAGCCCACCGGCACGACGTCGTCGGTCTTGCCGTGGATCATCAGGCCGGAGGCCGGGCAGGGGGCGAGGAACGAGAAATCGTAGATCGACGCGGGCGGCGAGGCCGAAATGAAGCCGGAAATTTCCGGGCGGCGCATCATCAACTGCATGGCGACCCAGGCGCCGAAGGAGAATCCGGCGATCCAGCAGGTCGAGGCATTGGGGTTGTGGCCCTGCATCCAGTCCAGCGCCGTCGCCGCGTCGCTCAGCTCGCCCTGGCCGTTGTCGAACGTGCCCTGGGAGCGGCCGACGCCGCGGAAATTGAAGCGCAGGGTCGAAAAACCGCGCTTCACGAAGGACTGATACATCGCGTAGACGACGCGGTTGTTCATCGTGCCGCCGTATTCCGGATGCGGGTGCAGCAGCAGGGCAACGGGGGAATTCGGGTCATTGGCGTGGTGATAGCGGCCTTCGATGCGGCCTTCGGGCCCATTGAAAATGACTTCTGGCATGGGGAAAAAGCGTCCTCGAAACGGGTTCTGCCGGTTAATATCCGAGCATTGGGGTCTGGCTTTATATGCACGCGGCCTTATCTATGCCGCCGGTTGCCTGGAAATACTTGATCGCGTTAGTAGGACATCTTATATTCCGGGTACCGATGCTTGGGCCGCCCTGGGGCGCCGTGAGGCGCCCGGCGGAAAGCCCCGATAACATAGTGTGAAGCCGATGATTTTCAAGAATATTCAAGAAGATATCCGCGCTTTTCAGGAGCGCGACCCGGCGGCCAAAGGGCCGTTGGCGATCTTCTTCACCTATCCCGGATTCCATGCCGTGGTCTGGCATCGCCTTGCCCATTGGTTCTGGGGCCATAAATTGTTTTTCATCGCGCGCCTGGTGTCCAACTTCGCGCGCTGGGTCACGTTGATCGAAATCCACCCAGGAGCCGAAATCGGCAAGCGTCTGGTCATCGACCATGGCGGCGGCGTGGTGATCGGCGAGACCGCCGTGATCGGCGACGACGTGACGATCTACCACCAGGTCACCCTTGGCGGCGTCGCGCCATCGGTCGATTCCGACGCGCAGCGCGGCCAGAAACGCCACCCGACGGTGGAAGACAGCGTGATCATCGGCTGTGGTGCGGCCGTTCTGGGGCCCATCACCGTGGGCCGGGAATCCCGTGTCGGCGCCAACGCCGTGGTGACCAAGGACGTGCCGCCGGGCGTGACCGCCGTCGGCAATCCGGCGCAGGTCGTCCTGCCCAAGGACAAGGAGCGCGCCAAGGCGTTCCAGGCCTACGGCACACCGACCGACGGCCAGGATCCGGTCATGCAGACCATTGAAAATCTTCGTTCGCAGATCAACGTATTGTTGGACCGGGTGAACGATCTGGAGACGGAAAAGTCGGCTGCCCTGGCGGCCCGCGACGACGAAACGGACGGCGATGCGCGGCCCCGCGCCGCATCTGCCGGCGACGCCTAAGGGCGTCCGACACAAGTTCGATTGTAAGGAGACGGAACGTGAAACTCTCAACCAAAGGCCGCTATGCCGTGATGGCGATGGTCGACCTCGCCGCCAACGCCTCGGCCAAGCCCGTGGCCCTGGCCGACGTCGCCGACCGGCAGGACATCTCGCTGTCCTACCTGGAACAGTTGTTCGGCAAGCTGCGCAAGGCCGGTCTGGTCAAAAGCGTGCGCGGGCCGGGTGGCGGCTACCTGCTGGCCCACGGCCCGACCGACACGCGGGTCGCCGACATCATCATGGCGGTGGACGAGCCGATCCAGACCACCCGCTGCACCCCGGGCTCGCCCCAGGGCTGCCAGGCGGACCGGGCGCGCTGCCTGACCCACGATTTGTGGGAGGAACTGGGCAACCAGATTTACCTCTACCTGTCCTCCGTTTCTCTGGAAGACGTTGTCGAAAAGAAGGTGCTGGGCACCTCCGGCCGTCTTTATCAGCAGGAACAGGACCGCCATGCCGCGACAGGTATTGCGGCGGCGCAGTAACGATTGAACTTGAAGTAGAAGGATTGGGTGCTGACCCGATGACCGTTTATCTCGACCATAACGCGACCACGCCGGTCC